>CANCAR010000058.1 GCA_947374125.1 Hyphomicrobiales bacterium
TGCCGCTTTGATAGCAGCTGCACCCAAATGATGCGCAGGGAGCGACGAGAGCGCACCGCCAAAAGAACCAACCGGGGTACGGGCGGCGCCCACAATAACGATATCGGGAAGTGCCATGTCTTATACTCCTGTTTGGCCGACCATCAGGCCAACCTTGGTGGTTGCCGCGCTAACCGGCAATTGCGTTGTTTAATTCAACTTCATCGCTAGATGAGCCGCGCTCGTCAAGCCAGTTCACTCGATTTGGCCCATCACTTACGGATTAAGCCGTTAGGCGAATAGCTTGCATTCCGAGAAATTTTCCTGTCCACTCATCCGATCGGAGTTCCGCGATCATAGTTCACCATGAAATCCGAGCTGTTTTTACTGAGATGGACCGTACATGAACGCCAAGGACCAGCCAACTGTCATCAAAAAATATGCGAACCGTCGTCTTTACCATACAGGCTCGAGCACCTATGTGACGCTCGACGACTTGGCCGTCATGGTGAAAAGGGGCGACCATTTTGCGGTCATCGACGCTAAAACCGGCGAAGATATCACCCGGCCAGTCCTGACCCAGATTATTTTCGAGCAAGAAGCCAAGACAGGTCAAAATTTATTGCCGATTAATTTCATGCGACAGCTGATTGGCTTTTATGGCGATAGCATGCAGGCCTTGGTGCCGAGCTATCTCGAACATTCCATTCAGATGCTGACCGAAAACCAACAGAAATTCCGCGATCAAATGACAAGTGCCTTTGGTGCGCAGACTTTTGGCGTACAAAACTTTGGCGTGATGGAAGAGTTGGGCCAAAAGAACATGGATATGTTCCGAAACGCTATGGGAATGTTTCTGCCGTTCAGCAAAATGCCTACGGCTTCTGAAAAAGCCACATCACCAGCTTCTGAGCCTGCAAAGGCCGGCGGCGAGGATATTGACGCGTTGAAAAAAGAACTCGCTGAAATGCAAAAACGCCTTGATCGACTGGCTCAATCGTAGGGGGTAGTACGATCAATAATCAATTTAATCCCTTCAGATTATCGGCCCATCGAAAAATAATATGTTAACGTTAGGTTAACATCGCTTCGATCTCGTGATATCGGAGATAGTTTAATGCTTGGTTCGAGCTCATTCGACTAGAAGGCTGAGATAATGTTATCCCAAAGTTTAATTGTGCTGCCCAAAGCTGAAGGCGCCACGAATGTATCGCGGTCATATTGTGCTCGAACGGACTCGCGCTTTTTGGCGCATCTCGTGGCAACGCGCGCAAATGCGGCTCAACACCGAGCAAAAAACCGTGCAGCACCTGAAACGGGTGCTCAGGCCTATCGCAGTTCTTCAGCAATGCCTTTGCGAGTGATAGCTGCATCTGCGGGTTTTTCCGCCTAGAGCTTGGCTCGACTAAACAAGTCGCTCGTGCAGTTCAAAAGTGATCAACACAAAACAATACCGGCCTTTTGAGGGCCGGTATTGTTTAAACTATCTTGAACAAGTTAGCGCACCATACCAGCATACCGACTGAGAAATGGTCCTTACGCTTCTTTCTTGATCTTCAAAATCTGTTTGCCGCGATACATGCCGGTTTTAAGATCGACATGGTGCGGGCGACGCAATTCGCCCGAATCCTTGTCTTCGACATAGGTCGGGGCAGCAAGCGCGTCAGCAGAGCGGCGCATGCCGCGCTTGGAAGGGGATGTTTTGCGTTTTGGAACGGCCATTGGAAACTCCGTGTCGGGCGATTAGACGCGGAAAGTCCACGCCAATAAGAATTCTGAAGGGCGGCTTATACATAGATTAGCGGCACATGGCTAGACGTAAGCTGCGATAAATTGTCTAAATCATCTAGCTTGGCTGGATAAGCTTGACCCTTTCGGGGCCATCGGGCAAGCCGTTTGATAAGGAAACGGGCAAAACAGGCGATGAGCATAGAAGAAAACGTATTTCAGTCCGCATTGGCAGATACGGGTGCAGCCATTGAAGCGCTGCTTGATCAGTTGCTGTCCGAAGCGAGGCTTCCGGGTGAAACCGCGCGACCAGAAAAGTTGTTGGCTGCCATGCGACATGGTGCGCTTGGGGGCGGCAAACGGCTTCGGCCCTTTCTTTTAGCCGAAAGTGCTTCTCTATGCGGTGCAAACCGGAACGCTGCCTTGCTAGCGGGCGCGGCGCTTGAACTCGTCCATTGTTACTCGCTCGTGCATGACGATCTGCCCGCCATGGACAATGATGATTTGCGCCGCGGTCGACCAACGGTGCACAAGGTGTTTGATGACGCAATGGCAATCTTGGCGGGCGACTCGCTCCTGACGCTGGCCTTTGATGTCATGGCACGCCCCGAAATCCATCCCGACGCGGCCATTCGGCTTGACCTTGTGCGCGGTCTGGCCCGCGCCTCGGGCCTAGGTGGCATGGCAGGCGGGCAAGCCCTCGATTTGGAAGCGGAAGGACGCTACGGGGCCAACAAGACCCCTCAGGCGCTCTCTGCGGCCGCCATACGGCGCCTTCAGGCCATGAAGACAGGCGCTTTGCTGCTTTTCGCCGTAGAGGCTGGCGGCATATTGGGGCAAGCACCAGAAGCGACCCGCAAGGCACTCACCGCCTATGGCCAAGCAACAGGTGCCGCCTTTCAAATCGCCGATGATATTTTAGATGTTGAAGCCGATACGGCCACGCTCGGCAAAAGCGCTGGCAAAGATGTGGAGCAAGGCAAAGGCACCTTGGTAGCTCTTTTGGGCCTCGATGCTGCGAAGGCTGAACGCGACAGGTTGGCCCGTAGCGCGCTAGAAGCGCTTAGCCCTTTCGGGCTAGAGGCCGATATGCTGCGCGCCACCGCGCGATTTATTGTGCAGCGGGGCCATTAATCATGGCCAGCACCAGCCGGTCCGGCCTGCCACGATGGATACGGGCGCATGGACGGCTCTTGCTCGCGATGATCCTTGGCATCGTCCTGTTTATGCTTCTGCCGACCAGCTGGCGATCAACGACACGCTTGGTGCTAAGCTGGGATGCCTTGACCTTATGCTATTTGATCTCGACGGGGTGGATCATTGCACGCTCCACGGTTGATCTATGCCGACGACATGCCGCCCTTTATGACGAGGGAGACTGGATTATCCTTGCCGTGACATTAGTCGGCGCAGTCATGAGCTTCGGAACCATCGTAATTGAATTAGCGGCAAGCAAGGCCGAGGGAGCATCGCTATTGTTCACCTTTCTCCTTACAGCCACGACGGTTGCACTAGCGTGGACGTTTACGCATATGATCTTCGCGTTGCATTACGCCAATCTCTACTACCGAGCTAACAGCGCTGGATCCCATGGCGGTCTGATTTTCCCGGGTGAACGTGAACCGGATTACCGCGATTTTATCTATTATTCCTTCGTAATTGCCTGCGCCGCACAAACGGCGGATGTTGCAACCGTATCACCGGCCATGCGTAAAGTTACGCTTATTCACTGCGTCACCGCCTTTGCCTTCAACGCAGCGATTTTGGCGTTGATGATCAACATCACGGCAAGTCTAATCTAAATCACATTGGTCTCGACCATCGGGCGATTTTCAACGAGCCGTTCGTGGCTCAACGCGGAAAGATCAAGCGTTTTAAACTGGCCATGGAGCATCAGCTCAGCCAAACCGCGCCCAATAGCCGGGCTTTGCTGGAGGCCGTGCCCTGAAAAGCCATTCGCCAGATAGAAATTTTCATAGCCAACGGCACGGCCCACAAAGGCATTATGGTCAAATTCGCACATGTCGTAATGCCCGGCCCAAGCGCGCCCCTGCTTGATCTGTTCGAAAGCCGGGACACGGGCGGCCAGCGCTGGCCAATAGATCTCTTCAAATAGGGACCAATTGACCTCGAACTCTTTGGAATCTGGATCCTCATCCCCCGGCGAACCGCCCGAGATAAACAACTGCCCCTCGGCCGTACGCTTGCCTTCGGGCCTGAACCACGTTCCTGTCGTATCGATCACCAAAGGCGAATTCGGCACATCGCCCTTACAGGTGAAGCTGAAAACGCAGCGTTTCTTGCCATGCACGGGAATATCCAAGCCGGCTATAGCCGCTAATTCGCGTCCACCAGAAGCCCCCGCCGCATTCAGTACCGCGCCGCAGGCGATGCGGGTACCATCTTTCAGCATCACGGCTGTAATCGTGCCACCCTGACGCTCCACATTTGTGACTTCGCCATCGACATAGGTAACGCCAAGATGCCGGGCTTTCTTGCGGAACGCCTGCATTAGCCCCCAGCCGTCAAACCACCCCTCCCCAGTCCGTCCCCATGCACCGGCGGTAAGATCATTCACCTCGAGCCATGGGAACTGGGTTTTCAGGCCCTCGGGGTCGAACATCACGATATCGGCGCCAAGGCCGTTTTGCAGTTTCTGATTTTCAGTCAAAACGGGCGCACCAGGCGTGGTCTCGAGATAGAGATAACCGCCTTCGTGCAATCCAATCTCAGGCCTTTCGCCATTGATGGCGAGATGGTCGCCGATATTGCGCAAATAATCGATACCGTAGAGCGATATCCGGATGTTCACGGCGCTGGAATATTGCTGCCTTATGGAGGCCGCAGACAATGCCGATGCCGAGTAGGTATAGGTCGGGTCTTTTTCGACCACGATAACCCGACCCATAAAACTCTGGTCGCTCGCGAGATGAAACGCCACGGATGAGCCAATCACAGCACCGCCAACAATGACGATATCGGCAGATAAAGGGGTATCGCTCACACCAGACATGGTAACTCTTCTCTCTTACTCAATAACAATCTTCGGACCCTGACGCGCAGGTGCGCCGGTTTCAAGCCGCGTTTTCAATGCCTCCGCAATGCCCATAAATATCTTAGCATGTGCACCCTCAGGCACGGTAGCCACGACAGGCGTTCCGGCATCCGAGCGTTCGCGAATCTCGATATGCAATGGTACTTCGCCCAAGAATGGAACGCCTAACCGCTCCGCTTCGTGGCGCGCGCCGCCATGGCCGAAAATATCCGACCGCGTGCCGCATTCGGGGCAAAGGAAATAGCTCATATTTTCAACAATGCCCAGGATCGGCACTTCAACGCGCTTGAACATCGAAACGCCACGGCGGGCATCGATCAAGGCCAAATCTTGCGGCGTTGAAACAATCACCGCGCCCGCTAATGTCACCGCCTGCGCCATGGTGAGCTGCGCGTCACCCGTGCCGGGAGGCATATCGACGATCAATACGTCGAGTGTGCCCCAATTCACTTCACGCATCATTTGTTGAAGAGCAGACATGACCATCGGCCCACGCCAGATCATCGGCGTTTCTTCCTCAATCAGAAAGCCAATCGACATCACCTTGATGCCGTAGCCGTCAAGCGGCTGCATAATCTTGTTTTCGTCCACCGTTGGACGGCCCGTAATGCCGAAGAGTTTAGGCAAAGAGGGCCCATAAATATCAGCGTCCAAAATGCCGACTTTCATGCCAAGTTTTGAAAGCGCTAAGGCCAGATTGGCCGACACGGTCGATTTGCCAACACCGCCTTTGCCAGATGCAACCGCAACAATGTGTTTCACACCCGGAATCATGGCTTTGGCCGTTGCCGCTTGCGCACGCGGACCGGGTGCAGCCGGCGCATTGGGCTGCGGCGGGCGTTCGGCGGTGAGCGTCACCATGGCTTTGTCGATTCCTTTAACCGTTAACGCTGCCATCTCCACGGCCGCGCGCACGGGTTCAATCACCTTGGCTTGGGCTTGATCAACAACCAGTGAAATATAGGCCTTATCGCCTTGGATCGAAATGCCGCCCAAAAGGCCCGAGCGCAAAAATGGGGTTTTGCCGTCTGGGCCCTTCAAAAGAGACAGTGCATTCCGAAGGTCTTGTTCATTCGCCACGATAGGGCTCCTTGATTTAGCGTGACGCTTTATGGCGGGATCGAACGGGTGCGGTCAACCATTCTTAGCGGAACGGCCCCCTTGCCCAGTCTGATCGATCAGTCCATATCGTCGCATCAACCGTATCATGGCAATTCATCGGAGTATTCGACATGGCGAAAGTCGCATTTTTGGGTTTGGGCGTAATGGGTTTTCCGATGGCACGTCATCTGGCACAAAAGGGCCATGACGTTACGGTTTATAACCGTACTTTCAGCAAGTCTGAGGCTTGGGTTGCTGCGAACGGTGGTAAGTCAGCCAAAACGCCACGTGAAGCAGCACAGGGCCAAGAGATCGTGTTCGCCTGCGTCGGAAATGATGATGATTTGCGCTCGGTGACGTTAGGCGCTGACGGTGCTTTTGCAGGCATGACGAAGGGTGCTGTGTTTGTCGATCACACGACCGCCTCCGCCGAGGTGGCTCGCGAGCTTTTTGAACGCGCGAAAGAACATGGTCTCGACTTTATCGATGCGCCTGTTTCTGGCGGACAAGCAGGCGCTGAAAACGGCGTACTTACCGTGATGTGCGGCGGTGACGAAGCAGTGTACGCCAAAGTCGAACCCGTGATTATGTCCTTTGCCCGCATGTGCAAATTATTGGGGCCATCGGGCGCGGGGCAACTCACCAAAATGGTCAACCAAATTTGTATCGCTGGCTTGGTGCAAGGCCTTTCCGAAGGCGTGAATTTCGCTAAAAAAGCAGGGCTTGATGTCGAAGCCGTGATCGAGACCATCTCGAAGGGCGCTGCCCAAAGCTGGCAGATGGAAAACCGCTATAAGACGATGAACCAATCAAAATTCGAGTTCGGCTTTGCGGTCGATTGGATGCGGAAGGATTTGGGCATCTGCATCGCCGAAGGCCGCCGCAATGGCGCGAATTTGCCCGTCACCGCGCTGGTCGACCAGTTCTACGGCGAAGTGCAGAATATGGGCGGCGGAAGGTGGGATACGTCGAGCCTTTTGGCACGGTTGGAGCGGAAATGAAATTAGCGAATAGGGAGTAGCGAATGGCAAATAGGGGAGCTACATCCTCCCTATTCGCTACTCACCATTCGCTATTCGCCCAATTTTACATCTCCCCACTCGCCTCTTCCAATAACCCCCAAACAAACGGCACAAAACTACGCCATAGTTCGACATGGAACGTATCGGGAGCCGTGCGCCACAACACGATATCCGCCTTCGAATAAATCGTCCGCGTCGCCATCCCGACCGGGAAGGCTGAAAGATGCAGATCCAGCAAACATCCGCTCGCCAGAAGCGTTTCGGCCTTTGGGCCCGAAACGGTAAACGCCGTGTTGCGGTGGCTGATATCGACCAGCGAATGGTGTTGCTTATTGAGCGCCTTTCCAATCGCGGCTTCTAGCGCCTCAACCTCGCCATCGGCCGCGATCAGCAACCACTCATCAGGACCAAGCGAGATCGCTGTGCGACCATCATCGCTTTCGGCTTTGAGCAAGGTATTGGGCAGCATCACGCCGAAGCCCTTGGAGCAGGCGCTTGCGGCTTTGGAATCGCCCCGAAACGAGAAGCGTGTTCCGTAAGGCACGGGGGCGACCGTAACAGCGCCTACAACCTCAATCGGATGCAGGCCTTCAAAGGCCGAGCGGCGGGTCATTACATCAGACATGGAGCTTGGCTCCTTCCTTGTCATAGAAAACCGGATCGGTGACGGTGACTGCAATCGGGCCATCGGGCATCGGCACATAGAGCGTTTCACCCATCCGTGAGCGACCGGCGGATACAATTGCCAATGCGAAGCTGCGGCCTAAACCGGCGCTTTGATAGGATGAAGTGACGTGGCCAAGCGCCGATGTCCCTGCGGGCGGATTGCCCACTAGCGTGATCTGTGCGCCTTCTTCTAGCATTTTTTGCGGCTCAACCGTTAAAAGGCCCACCAACTGCTTGCGGTCCGCCTTGACAAGATCGGGCCGGATCAGCGAGCGTTTGCCAACGAAATCGGCCTTCGTTTTACCAATCGCCCAATCTAAGCCAAGATCATTCGGCGTAACCGTGCCATCGGTTTCTTGGCCGACGATAATGTAACCCTTCTCCGCGCGGAGCACGTGCATGGTTTCGGTACCATAGGCGCACGCCTCGTATTTTTGCGCCTCTGCCCAAATCGCTTCCCAGACGGCTTGGCCGTAATCTGCAGGTACGTTGACTTCAAAGCCGAGTTCGCCCGTGAAGCTCATACGGAAGAGCCGCGTTTGTACGCCGCAAATCTTGCCCAAGCGTAAGCTCATATGCGGCATGGCTTCGTTCGAAATATCGATCCCTTCGATCAAAGGCGCGATGATCTTGCGCGCGTTCGGGCCTTGCACCGCGACCACCGCATATTGCTCGGTTGTCGAGGTCAGAGCGACCTTCAGGTTAGGGAACTCGGTCTGGAGATAGTCTTCCATATGGTTAAGCACACGCGGTGCGCCACCCGTGGTGGTCGTCACGTGGAAACGATCTTCCGCGATGCGACCCACCACGCCGTCATCCATCACGAAGCCCGCCTCATTGAGCATCAAGCCATATCGACAACGGCCCACTTCGAGCTTGGACCAAGGGTTGGTGTAGAGGAGGTTCATGAATTCGGCGGCATCGGGGCCGACAACTTCGATCTTGCCGAGCGTCGAGGCGTCGAACAGACCGGCGGAGTCACGCACCGTCTTGCACTCGCGCAGCACGGCGGCGTGCATATCTTCCCCCGCCTTTGGGAAATACCAAGCGCGCTTCCACAAGCCCACATCTTCAAAAATCGCGCCATGGGATTGCGCCCAAGCATGGGTTGCCGTTTTGCGCACCGGATCGAACAGATCGCCGCGCGAATGGTTCGCCATCGCGCCGAAGCTGATCGGCGTGTAGGGCTGACGGAAGGTAGTGAGTCCAACGGCAGGAATAGGCTTGCCCAATGCTTCCGCCGCAATGGCGAGCGCATTCATGTTCGACAATTTGCCCTGATCGGTCGCCATACCGGTAGTGGTATAGCGCTTCACATGCTCTATCGACCGCATGCCTTCCCGCGTTGCGAGTTTGATATCCTTTGCCGTCACATCGTTTTGGAAATCGACAAAGGCTTTGACGCGTCCGGCATCGTGCGGATGCGGCACGGCTCCTAAGAAACCACCATGCGCCTCAATGACACCGCCAACCTTCACAGGCTTGACGTTACCTTTGCTGAACCCCGCCTTGGCCGCAGCGTCATGCCCGGCAGCGAAACCCTCTTCGAGTGCTGCCAGCAAAGTCTCCGAACCCTTACATGCCCCCGCCGAGCGCTCGGCTTGGGCGGAAGTACCGGGAATAAAGACCTGTCTCGCCTCATCAAACACGAGTTTGCCGCGCGATTGCGAGAACAGATGCACGGATGGCGTCCAGCCACCACACATCAAAATCAAATCGCACGGAACAGCCTCTTCGCCATCGGTGCCGAGTTTGCTGACGAGTGCCGCATTAACCCGCAAGCGACCGGTCGATCCTGTAATCGCTGTGCCGGTTTCAACGCGAATACCTGCGGCACGAGCCGCCATGGGCAAGGGCCCGTTCGCCTCTTTCCGAACGTCAGTGACCATCGCAATGGCGACTCCCGCCGCCTTCAAATCAAGCGCTGCCTGATAGGCGCTGTCATGCGCGGTAGCGATTACCGCACGGCCACCCGGGCGGACACCGTAGCGGTTCGCGAAAATACGCGCCGCGTCGGCCAGCATAATGCCGGGGCGATCATTGTCGGGGAACACCAGCGGGCGCTCATGCGCACCTGTCGCAATCACAACCTCTTTCGCGCGCACCTGCCAGAGGCGATCACGCGGCAATTTGGGATCGGGCTTGGCCAAATGGTCGGTAACGCGCTCGACAAGGCCTACGAAATTCTGGGCAAAATAACCGAAAGCCTGCGTTCTTGGTAACATCGTCACCGTTGGCGAAAAGCCACGCAGCTCGGCAATCGTATCCACTATCCATTGCGATGCTGGCTTGCCGTCAATCGACGCATGCAGCTCCGAGAGCAGCGAGCCACCGAGTTCTGCCTGCTCATCACACAGGATAACCCGCGCGCCCGCGCGTGCAGCCGAAAGAGCTGCGGCAAGGCCTGCGGGACCGCTGCCAATCACCATCACATCGCAATGCGCGTAACGCGTTGAGTAATGATCCGGATCGGGCTCACTGGAAGCCGTTCCAAGACCCGCCGCGCGGCGGATGATCGGCTCATAGAGCTTCTTCCAGGCCACATTCGGCCACATAAAGGTCTTGTAGTAAAAGCCTGCCACAAAAAGCGGCGAGAGCAGATTATTGATTGCACCGACATCGAAGGAAAGCGACGGCCAACGGTTTTGGCTTTGCGCGACAAGGCCGTCATACAGCTCAACCTGCGTGGCACGCAGATTGGGTGTGTGTTTGGCATCCACACCCACGCTCACAAGCGCGTTCGGTTCGTCAGAGCCCGCAGTCACAACACCACGCGGGCGGTGGTATTTGAACGAGCGCCCCATCAGATGCACGCCATTGGCAAGCAAAGCCGAGGCTAATGTGTCGCCATGAAAGCCGCGATAAAGCTCGCCATCGAAGCGAAAGGAAAGCGGCCTTGTGCGGTCAATGCGGCCGGTTTTGGTAGTGCGTAAACTCATGCTCATTGGCCAGCCTCCTTCACAAGCGCTTCAAGGTCGGGCTTGGGTTGGCCAGCTGGGTAGGTTTTCAAAATCTTATCGCTCACAGTATCACGCACACAGTTGAAAAAACGCGCGCAGCCCGACACATGCCGCCAACGCTCAATGTGAAGGCCCTTCGGGTTCGAGCGGAAATAGAGATATTCCGCCCAGTCCTGATCGCTCGTGGACGAGGGATCAGCAGGGCGGGCAATATGCGCTTCGCCTGCGTAACGGAATTCGAGTTCAGGGCGATTGCCGCAATGGGGGCAGGGAATGAGTAACATGGTTCTGCTCCTTAATGCGCAACGGCGGCGGCGGCCGCTTCATCAATCAAACGGCCGGTTTTAAACCGGTCGATGGTGAAGGCCGCGTTGATCGGATGCGGCTCGTCTTTCGCAATCGTATGCGCGAAAACATTGGCCGAGCCTGGCGTAGCCTTAAAGCCGCCCGTTCCCCAACCGCAATTCACATAAAGGCCCTTAACCGGCGTTTTGGAGAGGATCGGCGAACGATCCGGCGTCACATCAACAATCCCGCCCCAATTTCTGAGCATCCGCAAGCGGCGGACATTCGGGAACAATTCGCAAATCGCGTCGAGCGTATGCGTGGTGATATGAAGGCCACCCGTCTGGCTATAGGACGTATAAGCATCCGTACCGGCACCAATCACCAACTCGCCTTTATCGGATTGCGACATATAAGCGTGGATCGTGTTCGACATTACCACGCACGGCATAATCGGCTTGATTGGCTCCGAGACAAGCGCTTGCAGCGGATAAGATTCAAGCGGCATGCGCACATCGGCCATGCTCATGATCACACTCGTGTGACCGGCTGCCACGACGCCGATTTTTTTGGTACCGATGAAGCCCTTGGTCGTTTCAACGCCCGTCACCGCGCCATTGGCATCGCGGCGAATGCCCTTCACTTCGCAGTTCTGGATGATATCGACACCCATCGCGCTCGCGGCGCGCGCATAGCCCCACGCCACCGCATCATGCCGCGCGGTTCCGCCGCGCCGCTGCAAGGCCGCGCCTAAAATCGGATAACGCATGTTCGGTGAAATGTTGAGGATCGGGCAGAATTCCTTAGCCTGTTCAGCCGTCAGCCATTCATTGTCAATGCCTTGCAAACGATTGGCGTGGACATGGCGTTTAAACACCTGAATATCATGCACCGTATGGGCCAACATCATCACGCCGCGCGGCGAATACATCACGTTGTAATTGAGTTCCTCCGAGAGGTTTTCCCAGAGTTTAACAGAGTGCTCGTATAGCCCTTGGCTTTCTTCCCAGAGATAATTAGAGCGAATGATCGTCGTATTACGACCCGTATTACCGCCACCAAGCCAGCCTTTTTCAAGCACGGCAATGTTGCGTAGGCCATGCTCTTTAGCGAGGTAATAGGCGGTGCCCAAGCCGTGCCCACCGGCGCCAATGATGATGGCGTCGTATTCGGCTTTAGGTTCCGGAAAACGCCATTGCTCCGGCCAATGCCGATGGGCCGATAAAGCTTGTTTGGCGAGGTTGAGGAATGAGAAGCGCAAATTCGCTCTCCTTCTAAAATGGGGCGGGGCTAATCATGGTCAGGCTCAAGACCGCACCTTAAGCCAATGAAAAGCAATGTGAAACGATTACGATGTCTGATCTGCTAGTTCTTTAGCGAAGCGTCATTTTCATGTCGATAGGCGTCATGCCGCAGTTCTCCCCTATCCATTCGTCTAAAAGGCACCTTTAGAGCGGCAAACCGCTACGGCTTCATCGATCCGTTTGCTCATCTCGGCAGAGGACAGCGTCCCAACGGGTGGATGAATTTGAGCCAATTCCTCCCCGACACACGCACAAGACGCGTTGCATTGCGTATCACTTCTGCCTGAAGCAATGCAGCTTGCCGTGCACGCCTTCGTAAAGCCACCATCTTTCGGCGCAAACAAGTGAATAGGTCCCGTTAAGCTCAATAGTCCCCAGATCAATCCCATCATAAGGGGCTGATGGAGCAGATAAACGGGTAGGCTAAAACGGCCAAGCCTAGCAAGTCGGCGGGAGAACCAACCAGACAGGGGGGCCTCTAACCACGCCGAAACGTCCTCGTTTCGCAGCGCTAGGCGTGCAGCGAGCAAGCCACATAGCACCACCCCAAACCAAGGAAAAAACGGCACATAATCATTCGTGCGCGGCAAAACGTGGTTCAATCCCAGCCAAAATAGCCAAGGCTGATCAAAGAAGGGGTGCGAGACGAGAAATGGCGCGAAAAGAACACAAGAAGCAACGAGAGCCACCGCGCCAAGCGGCATACGCAGCAAGGGAATGGCCAGCAGGCTCGACAGCGCAATGCAGTGCAGCACACCGAAGAAAATCCAGTCATCCGGCATCGCAAAGAAGGTGCCGAGCGAAACGAGAAAAGCAGCCCCCGCCACAAAGCGAAAACGGCGCAAGAAAGCCCGCGCATCAAAGGAAGGGCGATTGGCCAGCACCAGACTCATGCCGACGATGAATAAAAAGCTACCCGCAATGCCATGCGCCAGCATCCGGCCCTCGGGCGCAAAGGAGATATCGTAATCAACAATGCCGAAAAACCCGAGATCCCATGTAAAATGAAACAGGATCATCGCGATGATGGCTATTCCACGTGCACCATCGAGCACAGGCCAGCGGCGGTTTTCTAATTGAGGCTGGCGCGGAATTGTAGTGTTCATTGTTTCCTCGCGACCTTCTCCTTGAAGGAGAAGGTGTCGCCGAAGGCGACGGATGAGGGTGAAGAGAGTTTGGCGACAGCCAACGAAAAGCGCCTGTGACGCTTTTCGAACGATGAACGCCTTGAGCATACGCAAAAGGCCGGGCTAACCACATTGTCCGGCCCTGCGCTTTCGCTTCGGGCGTTCGTTGTTTAAAAACGTCCACCGGACCTTTTTATTTGCTTCGCAAACCACGCCTCACCCCTCATCCCCCTGCTCCGCAGGGACCTTCTCCCGAACGGGAGAAGGG
>CANCAR010000059.1 GCA_947374125.1 Hyphomicrobiales bacterium
CTTGAACGCCTGTCTTCCCGCACTAGGCGCACCATCGTGTAAAGGGGTTAGCGTCGTATCTTTGCTTGGTGGCCTCTCAAAAGTCAGTTCCTATAACCCGTCCGAATTTGCCTGGCGCTTTGCCGATAAGGTTGGGGCGGAATGTTACCTGATGGCGGCCCCGATCTACGCGCCCGATAAATCCATTCGCGATGGCCTTATGAACCATCCGGGCATACTTGAGGTCCGCCGTCAGGCCGAACACCTCGATCTGGCGATTGTCAGCGTCGGCCACCTGAACCCCGGCTCGACGCTCGCGGGCTTTGATGTGTTGGACCGTCCCTCGCTTGATGCCATTCAACAGGCAGGCGCGGTCGGCGACCTTTTATGCCGGTTCATCGATAAAGAGGGCCAGCCCATCGACCACCCCATGAACGAGCGCGTGATCGCGATTGATATCAACCTTGTCCGTAACGCGAAAAAAACGGTGCTCGCTTCGGGCGGACGACAGAAAACCTTCGGCGTCGCCGCCACCATGAAAGTCGTTAGACCCGATGTTCTGATCACCGATGAAACGGTCGCCGAGCATCTGGCACAGACGGGGCCTTAGGCTTCGCCCTCGTATCAGGGGTGGTGAAGATCCGCCGCGGGCCGGGTAAAACTCCGCCGCCCCTTTTTATAGGCAAAAAGCGGTTGGCTCAGTTCCGCAATTGCGGTCGCCTTGTCAGCGGCATCCAAAGCCACAAGATCAGCCGGATGGCCAATAGCGACCCCATAATGATCAAGCCGCATCATTTTGGCCGGTCGGCTTGATACCAAATCAAAGCAATCCGCCAATCCTTCCGGAGCGCCAATCTGCGCGATATTGGCGTAAAGATTAGCCATCCGTATCAGTGAGCAATCACCAAAGGGCGTAAACGGGTTCAGCACATTATTGGTGGCGAGTGAGCCGTTGACGCCTTGGTGTAACAAGCGGTGCACCAAGCTAACCCCGCGCGGCACGAGATGGGTGGCCTCGCGCCCCATCAAGAAAAGATCGGTTGAGGGCAGCACGGTCAGGGCCACACCCGCATCGGCCAATTGAACGCCAACGGCGTCAAACGCTTGCGGTGGCAGGGCAGAAAGCTGCGTCACATGCCCAACCGCCACGCGCCCGTGATAGCCATGGCGGACGGTTTGCTGACAAACTTCCGCCAGCTCGCTCCTCAAAGGATCGAGATTAAAATCGAGATGGAAATCAACATCGATATCGAAATGCCGCGCGATGTCGAAGATCCGCGCGATCTGCTTTTTAGGTTCCGTATCGGTGTAGGGGCAGCCGCCAATGAGGTCCGCGCCCGTCTCGCAGGCCTGCCATAAAAGTTCATCGGTTCCCGGATCGTTGAACAAACCTTCTTGCGGAAAGACGCAAATGTGAAGATCAATCGCCCAGGCAAAATCGCGCTTTAACTGCTTGATCGCTTCAAAGCCTCGAAGCCCAATGCGCGGATCAAGCTCGACATGCGTGCGCATCACGGTGGTGCCTTGAACAATCGCCTTTTCAAGCGTGCGTTTGCCGCGGGCGTAAATATCTTCTTCCGTGAAGTTCTGTTTGGCTCTTGCCGTTTCCGATAAGGCCTCTTGCAAGGTGCCCGTCACGCACGCACAGCGTCCCGAGATGCAGGATTTATCGAGATGGACATGGCTGTCGACAAAGCCGCCCATCATAAGCTTCCCGTCAAGCCTTTCGGTTGGGCAGTCGCACGCAATGGATGGCGCAATATCGGCAATTACGCCGCCTTTAACGCCAATATCCACGCATTGTGTTGGATCGCTCGCAAGGCGTGCGCCCTTAAAGAGCAGATCAAGGCTCATCCGCGCGGCGCGAAGGAAGAAAACTGCCCGAGATAGGTCTTGGCACGTGGTGCGGCATAGGAACTGACCTTCGAGGTCATCAACCCAAGGGTGCCAAAGCCTTCCGCAAGCTTCACCGCGCTCGCCACGCCGTCCACCACCGGAATGCCGTGTTTAAGCGTTAAACGGGCGGCAAGATCCGCCATGCCGGCGCATCCCAAAACAATGGCTTCTGCATGGTCTTCCGCTTTGGCCCGCTCAATCTCGGCACTGATTTGAGCCGATGCATTGGAGGCGGGGTTATCGAGTTCGAGCACCGGAATTTCGCAAGCGCGGACTTTGGCGCATTTAGCCGCCAAACCGTATTTCATGAGGTTGGTTTCAATCGCCGCAATTGAGCGCGAAAGCGTGGTCACGACGGAGAAACGATGGCCCAGCATCGCGGCAAAATGAAAGGCAGCTTCGCCAATCCCAATCACGGGAGCATTGGCAAGACTCCGCGCGGCCTCTAACCCCGTATCATCGAAACAGGCAATGATATGGGCAACAACGCCTTGAGCCTCACCCTTGGCAATTTCCGCCAAGAGACCTGGAACGGAAAACACTTCGTCGTAATAGCCTTCAATCGATACAGGGCCATCGGCCGGATTGACGGCAATGATCTCGGTGCCATGTGCGGCAACCGCACGGGCAGCAGCTCCAATCTTCTCGGTCATCGATGCCGTGGTGTTAGGGTTTACGACGAGAATACGCATTAAAGGAGGCCCTTCCGTTCATTTCCTGATCTGCATAAAATGAAATTATCCATTCGTAACAAATGACCTCCGAGGCATTAAGGCTCAATTAACCTCTCTATTCATGTTCAGAGGGTTGGATGCACGTCTAACCGTTTAAAATAAGTGAGCAAGGCCAATTTCGTCGATTGCCGATCATAGCGTTGCACCGTCGCTCGCGTGGCTGCTCGCATGGCTGCGACCCAATCGGCTCCCGATTCTATTCCGCGCAATAAATGGGCAATCGAATCGGCGACTTTCTCGTTTTCATCGGCTCCATACCAAAAACCATTGGCAGGGTTTGCATATTCAAGGCCGCCATAGCCATGATAACCCGCGACAAGGCATCCCGCCGCCATCGCCTCGACGGGTACAAGTCCGAATGACTCACGGTTGCTTAGCGCCAAAAGCACCGCTGATTGGCCCAATACTTCCGCCACTTTATTCTCATGTGCATCATGAAAAGCGACGAATTTAACACGAGAGAATTCAGGGTATTTTATGCGGAAAACTTGCAGGATAAATTTCGCATGTATTGGCAGTTTACGAGGCGTTAAAGCAATTTGAAGTTGATTATTTATCGACTTAAATCGTTCCCGATCAACATGATAAGGAATTATTGACAAATGGCGAAATTTAAATACGTTTTCGAAAAAATCTTTAACGGCAATAGAACAACATAAAATATCATCGAAGCCGAGTTCTGAAAATTTTTTCGCAGGTATCAAGCGGTTAAACAAATTATACTGATTTTGGACAAATAGAAGCTTCTTCTTTGACTTCACTGATGTGAGAAAAGGTAGAAATACATCGTTATGAAGAGATTCAGGGAACACTAATACGTCGTTGGGTTTTACAAAATTGATATTTTGATCGGATAGAATAGCTGCGTTTGTTTCAAGCCAAGTCGCTTTTCCGGAGGGTTGCCAAATATAGGCGTCGTAGCCAATCTCCCTTAATAGCTCAACATGGCGGTAAGCGGTCTTAATACCCCCCGAAATCGCTGAGTTTTCAAATGGATTCAGATAAATTATTCGCATTTTTGTAATGAAATAAGCGGTTTTCTTGCAGAATATTGAATAAACTGACGTTAGGTCAATTTATGATTTATTTTGCGGACACACAATCAAAAAATGGTGTCAGATCATTCCCTTCCCTGCATCAGACCCAAAGCGTCTCTGCCGCGCCTGTAACAGTTGAATGATAAAGAGCGCCAAGAAGATCACCAGAAACGAAACCGCACTCGTAATTGTGCCAAGCGCGTAAATGTCAGGCTTCGTTACCGTCGTGGTCAAGCCTTGGAGTTCAAGCGGCAACGTATTGACCGAACCAATCGCTTGGCTTGAACGCGCGAGTTCATCCCATGAGAGGGTGAAACCAAACAGGCCAATCCCGACGACGGAGGGAAGAATAATCGGCAACACGACGAAGCGAAACGTTTGCCAAGGTGTTGCCCCCAAATCGCGAGCAGCCTCTTCCAAACGCCCATCAAAGCGGTTGAAGATCGCAAACATAATCAGAAGGCCAAACGGCAACGTCCAAGTCAGATGTGCGCCAAGGCCTGAGGTGAAAAGCCCCATCGCGGTGGTCCATCCTTCTGCGAACCAGCCAAGCCCCAGATCATTCGCGTGATTGATCATCACATCATCAAACAACCGAAACTCAAGCGCAATACCGAGTGAGGTGATAATGGAGGGCATAATCAGCGAGGCTATTGCCGTATAAAACAAAATCGCCGCACCCTTGAAGCCTTTGCGAAACGCCATACCGGCTGCGACCGACAATACAACGGTGATGATCATCACCGCGGCGCCCAGCGCAAGCGACCGCTTGAAGGCTGCGCCAATATTCACCACGCCGTTGCCTTCGAATACTTTGCGAAACCAATGCAGCGAGACGCCATTCATCGGGAAGGTAAGGCCACCTTCAGGTCCTTGGAAGGACAAAACAAAAATCGCAAACATCGGGCCGTAGAGAAACAGCACATAGGCGATAAACACGGCGGCAAGAATGTAAAAGCTTTTCGAACGTCTTTCTCCCATCTCAGAGCTCCTTGCGAATATCGACAAGGCGCGTCAGCGCAGAGATGATCACAATCGTAATGCCGAGCAAGATCACGGCATTGGCAGCGGCTGCCGGGAACTGCAGCGCATTCAAGCGGGTTTCGATAATTTTACCAGCCGACGCGATCTGCTGCCCACCCATCACGCCAATGGTGACGAAATCGCCCATCACGATGGTGATCACAAAGATCGAACCAATCACGATGCCGGGCTTGGCCAATGGAATGATAATGTTGACGAGCGTTTGAAAACCAGTGGCGCCCGCATCATAGGCCGCTTCCACCAATTTTGGATCAATCCGGATCATCGAATTGAAAATCGGTACCACCATAAAGAAGGTGAAGAGATGGACAAAGGCCAAGACCACAGAGAACTCAGAAAACAAAAGCCATTCGACGGGCACTTTAATGAGGCCTAGATCGATCAATCCCTGATTAACAAGCCCATTCCGGCCGAGCAGCGGCACCCATGCAATCATGCGAATAACGTTCGACGTCCAAAACGGGATCGTGCAGAGCAGCGAAAGCACAATCTGCCATGTCTTGGAGCGAACATGGAAGGCCAGAAAATACGCAATCGTAAAGCCGACAACAAGCGTAATCACCCATGTCAAAAAGCAAAGTTTCACGGTCTTCGCATAGGTCTTTAAAATCGTGCAGAGCTCAGGCAGTTGCGCGATACAGCCTTCAAACGTATCGGAATAGCCACGGAAGCTAAGCGCAGGAAGCATCTCATATTCATTATAATCCCAAGCGCTGACGATCACGACAAAAACGAGGGGAAGAAGAAAAAACGCGACGAAGACGAGCATCATCGGTCCGGCTTGAAGCCAAGCTATCAAGGATTTGCGGTCTTCGATCATGAAGGGGTAACTCGGGAAATTAGGATAAAACGTAAAGCGGTTTCCGTCATTGCGAACGACAGTGAAGCAACCCAGCTAACAGATATTAAAAGAGTAACACGATAGAGCCACACTCTTATCTGCACGTTCAACTGGGTTGCTTCGCTCATCGCTCGCAATGACGGTTATGAAGCGCTACCTAAATCAAGCAGCGATAAATTCATTCCACTTGCGGACCATGTAGTCGTTCTCGTCCATAACGGCGTTCCAGCATGCTACACCGCCCATACGGTCGTCATACGAACCGCCATCGCGCTTAGCACCTGCTTTTTCAAGCACCGAGCCGTCTGGAGCCTTAATGTCGCCCATGGCGGCTTTGCCTTCCATCCAGTAGCCCCACTCATCGGCCGTCATATTGGCTTTTGCGGTGGAGAGCACGGCGGAATAATAGCCCTGACGGTTGAGGTAGCCGCCAGCCCAGCCCGAGAGGAACCAGTTGACGAATTCGTAAGCCCACTCAAGCTTCGGACCGGTTGCAGCCTTCGAGACGCAGAAGCCCGAAGCCCATGAACGATAGCCTTCTTTCAGCGGCTGGAAGGTGCATGGAACACCCATTGAGCGAACCTTTGTCACCGCAGGCGACCACATCGATTGGATCACGGTTTCACCCGATGCCATCAGATTGACGCTCTCGTTGAAGTCCTTCCAGAACGCACGGAACTGACCAGCTTTTTTAGCTTCGGTCATGACCTTCATCGTGAGGTCGATTTCTTCCTTCGTCATGTTGCCCTTGTCGGCATATTTGTGCTGACCAGTGGCTTCAATGACCATGGCGGCATCCATAATGCCGATGGATGGAATATTGAGGATCGAAGCCTTGCCCTTGAACTCAGGGTTGAGCAATTCAGCCCATGAGGTGATCGGGCGCTTGATGAGGTCCGGACGGATGCCAAGCGTATCGGCATTGTACACCGTTGGAATCAAAGTCACATGATCGGTCGCTGTTTTCGAGAAGGTTTTGGAGTTCGCACCTTCGAGATACAGCACCTTCCAAGGTGCCGTTCCCTGGTCGCCGATCTTCTTGCCGTTCGGTAATTGGCCCTTTGTGAACACAGGCGTGATATTGTTGAATTCTTTGATCTTCTTGGCTTCAAGGCCAAGGATGTTGCCCGATGGAACAAGCTTCTTGAGCGAGAAATATTCGGTGTCAAGAACGTCAAACGAGTTAGGCTGCGTGATCACGCGCTTGGTCACATCGTCGGTGGTTGCCGAGATATATTCAATCTTGATGCCCGTATCTTTGAAGCATTGTTGACCGATCAAATCACCTTCGTTCACGCCTGTGCCGAGATAGCGGAGAACTTTTGGCTCAGCCGAGTTTACATACGGAAAGCCCGTGATCGCGCCCGAACCTGCAGCGAGGCCTGCAAGACCGGCAGCTCCTTTAAGCAGCGAGCGACGGCTCACTTTGGCATTCAATTTTACTGAATCAGTCATCGTTTACTCCAGTTAAATGTCACGCCGCGCCAGCGGTCGAGACGGTTGCAAAGGGATGAGCGCCCAACACATGGGCGTTGGCGGCATTCCAAGTCACGAGCACGCGGTCGCCGACCCCGTAGCCCGTTTGATCGAAATCATTTTCGGAGAGTTCAGCGGCCAAATCCGTGCCGCCCTCACCCGCGATCGAGACGCGGATAAAGGTGCCTTGATATTCGACTTCCGTAATGGTGCCAGCGATAAAGGGACCTGAAACACCCGCACTCGGTGCATTCAAAATCAGCCGATCATTGCGTACGGCCAACGTTTCATCACCGATCCGAATAACAGCGTGGCCACCAATGAATTTAGCTGCGAATTCGGTTTTAGGATGGTTGAAAATCTCGCGTGGGCTGCCCTGCTGCTCAATCTTGCCCGCGTTCATCAGCACCACAATATCGGCAAGCGCCATCGCTTCATCTTGGCCATGGGTGACGTGGATAAAAGTAATACCGAGTTCGCGTTGCAGGCGCTTGAGTTCTGCGCGCATACGCAACCGGAGGAAGGGATCGAGCGCTGAAAGCGGTTCATCGAGAAGCAAAATCTGTGGCTTTGTAATCAACGCACGCGCGAGCGCCACACGTTGTTGCTGGCCCCCCGATAATTGCGCGGGCAAGCGTTGCTCATAAGCCTGCATATCAACAAGCGCCAAAAGCTTGCGGGCTTCTGCGTGGCGCTCTTCTTTACTGACCCCACGCATTTTCAATGCAAACGCAACGTTATCAATCACCGAGAGATGCGGAAACAAGGCGTAGGATTGAAACATCATCGCCGTGTTTCGACCGGCAGGCGGAAGGTCGGTTACATTGTTTGCGCCAACCAGAATATCGCCAGCGGTCACCGATTCATGGCCCGCAATCATGCGGAGCGTTGAGGTTTTGCCACATCCCGATGGCCCCAACAGGCAGCAATACGACCCCGACGGAATCTTAAGATCAATCCCATCGACAGCCGTCGTCGAACCAAACTGTTTGGTCACTTTCACAAGTTCAAGGGTTGCCTTCGAAATCATTGAGTAACAGCCTGTCTATGAGTGCGGGATGATGGAATGCAACGGGTATGCCAGTACGGATTATTCAGTAGTTACAGCGCGAGTGCCCGCTTCGCGGGCAGTGCGACATCGGCAAATCGATTAAAAAAAGATGTTGTGCCTATTTTTTATGCAAATATTTTACAACGTCAATCCCATGCTTTGGCAAGAGGCGCCTAATATGAGGCACCACGCCCAGAGATCTGATGAAGGCCGGTAGATTATGCGGATGGATCCGTCGCCGCGATGATGCCTGCTTCATCTCTCGCGTGCCTCGAACGCCGCGTCAGGCGATCCATCATCAGATAGATCACGGGCGTCGTATAGAGCGTCAGAATTTGCGAGAGCAGCAAACCGCCAATAATGGTCACACCCAATGGTCGACGTAGTTCCGAACCCGGGCCCGAGGCGAGAAGCAAGGGAAGCGCACCGAGCATCGATGCCATGGTCGTCATCAAAATCGGGCGAAAACGCACGCGACAGGCTTCAACCATCGCCGACAACGCCGTCATATCCGTCTCAGGGCGGCGCGATTGGGCGAAGTCGATCAGAATGATCCCGTTTTTCTTCACGATGCCAATCAGCAAAATGATCCCGATAATGGCAATCAGGCTAATCTCCAGCCCGAACAGCTTCAACGAGAGCAAGGCACCGAGGGCGGCGGAGGGTAGCGTCGATAGGATGGTGAGCGGATGCACAAGGCTTTCATAAAGAATGCCCAAAATCAGATAGACGGCGAGCACAGCCGCAAGAATGAGCAAAGATTGCGAGCCTGCCGCCGTCGTAAACGCCTTCGCATCGCCCGCAAAATCCGAATTGACCGTCTCCGGTAAATGCAGATCAAGAATTTGCCGCCGAACAGCCGCCGTGGCCGCGTCCTGCGTCACGCCTTCTGCCATATCGTAAGTGATGGTCACGGAAGCAAACTGGCCCTGATGGTTGATCGCCAGTGGCGCAAGCCCGCGCTTAAAATGCGCAATCGATTCAAGTGGCACCTGAATGCCTTTGGCCCCCGGCACATAAAGGCCGGCTAAATCACTCGGGTCGGATTGCTGATCGCGCGACACCGCCAAAATAGTCCGGTATTGGTTGCGTGGCGTATAGAGCGTTGTGATCTGCCGCTGCCCATAGGCATCGCCTAACGCGGCATCTATGTCGGAAAATTTAACACCGAGGCGTGCCGCCCGCTCGCGATCCACCACAATATCAAGCTGCAACCCGCCGCTCACTTTATCCGTTGAGACATCGACGAGTTCGCGCGCAGCCTTCAAGGCTGCTTCCGCCTTCGGTCCCCATTCTTGCAGCGCTTTGAGGTCTTGCCCCCACAGCGTGAACTGCATCGCCGATTTGCCAGAGCGTGCCCCCGCCCTAAAATCCTGCGCGGACGCCATAAAGAGCCGTATTCCCGCAATGCCAGAAGTGGCGCGCCGCAACCGTGCGACAATCTCAGCACTTGATGTTTTTCGCTCGGCAAACGGCTTCAGGCTAATCAGCAACCGCCCCTGATTAACGGTTGAGAACCCGCCGGACGCACCGATAAACGAGGCCGTGCCGGAAATCGCCGGATCAGCGCTCACAATATCGCTGATCTTTTGCTGCAACTCGCTCATTCGCGCAAACGAGATATCGGGTGCCGCTTCCGTTGAGCCAAAGATCAGCCCGATATCATCCTGCGGGAAAAACCCCTTCGGCATGGTGCGAAACAGGTCAACGGTGGCCGCAATCACAAGGCCGAACACGATCAGCGTCAACCAAGGATGCCGCATTACGGGCTTAAGCGAAGCGGCATAGAGCGAGGCTAGTCCTTCAAGCCCCGCCTCGATCCAACGGTCCACCCGGCCGCGCTTTTCCTCGCTCTTCTGGCGCAAAAGCTTGGAGCAGATCATCGGCGCGATGGTGAGCGAGACAAAGGTCGAAACCGCAATCGCAAACACCAAAGTCAGGGCAAATTCACGGAACAGCCGCCCGATCACACCCTCCATAAAAATCATCGGAATAAAAGCCGCCGCCAGCGATAGGCTGATCGAGAGAACCGTAAAGCCCAGTTCTTGCGCGCCTTTCAGCGCCGCCATCATCGGCGTGTCGCCCGCCTCAATATGGCGGTGAACGTTTTCAACCACCACAATCGCATCATCGACGACAAAGCCAACCGCAATCGTAATCGCCATCAAAGACAGCGTGTCGAGCGTAAACCCCGCCACCCACATCGCCGCAAAACTGCCTGCAATCGACAAAGGGACCGAGACGCCAACGGCGACGGTCTGCGCACCGCTACGCAGAAAAACCAACACGACGCCCATCACAAGCACAATGGCCACGAACAGCGTTTTCATCAAATCATTGATCGACGCGCGGATCGATTCAGTCCGGTCGGTCAGCGTATCAATCTTCACACCCGCCGGAATCCAGCGGCCAAGCTCAGGCAATAAGAGTTTAACAGAATCCACTGTTTCAATCACATTGGCATTCGGCTGCTTCGAAATCTGCAAAATCACCGCGGGCTTGCCATTAAACCATCCGGCCGCGCGAATATTACGCACACCCTCTTTAACCTCGGCCACATCGCCAAGCCGGATCGAGGCTCCATTTCGGTTGGCGACGACGATGCTTTGATAATCCTCAACGGTTTCAAGCTGTGAATTTGTTGCCAATGTTTCGGTGCGCAAAGCCCCTTCAAGCGTGCCTACGGGGCCAAACGCATTGGCATTCACGACAGCGGCACGAACTGCATCGACGCCTACGCCAATGGCGGCCAACCGGTTGGGATCAAGGCTGATCCGCATTGCCGGTTGCTCCGCGCCATTCACGCTGACTTCCGCAACACCCGGCACTTGCGAGAGGCGTTGGGCGATCACCGAGTCGGCTATGTCATAGAGCACGCTGTTCGGGATCGTGTCGGAGGTCAGCGCCAGAACCAGAACCGGAAACGCCGCCGGATTGAGCTTTCGTACCACCGGTAGCGAGGGCAAATCAGATGGCAAATCATTCGCCGCCGCATTAATCGCCGCCTGCACATCGCGCGCAGCTTTGTCGACGGGGCGGTTAACATCAAACTGGATGGCAATCGCGGTTGCGCCCAGCGAGCTCGTCGAGGTGATTTCGGTCACCCCCGCAATCGCCCCCAATTGCCGCTCCAAAGGGGCAGCCACGGTCGTTGCCATGGTTTCCGGGTCCGCTCCGGGTTGTGTGGCCGTCACCCGCAAGGTTGGCAAATCAACGGAAGGCAGGCTCGCGACGGGCAGAAAGAAAAACGCCAAAGCACCCGCAAAGATAAGCCCCAGCGCAACAAGCGAACTCGCCACCGGTCTTGTGATGAAAAGACCGCTAAAGCCATTCATGGCTTTTGGCTCCCAAGCCTACGCAACCGCTCAAGCGCCAGAAAAATCACCGGCGTGGTGTAAAGCGTCAAAAACTGGCTCAGCAACAGCCCGCCAATAATCGTCACGCCCAACGGAATCCGTAGTTCCGAACCCGCGCCATGGGCAAAGGCCAGCGGGATAGCGCCAAACAAGGCCGCGAGCGTCGTCATCATAATGGGCCGAAACCGCAACCGACACGCCTCGATAATCGCAGCCCGCGGGCTCAGCCCCTCCTCGCGTTCCGCTGAAATGGCGAAATCGATCATCATGATCGCGTTTTTCTTCACAATGCCCATCAAGAGCACGATACCGATCAGCGCGATGATCGAAAGCGTTTGCCCGGTAAGCGAAAGCGCCAACAAAGCCCCGACGCCCGCCGAGGGCAGGGTGGATAAAATGGTAATCGGATGAATAAAGCTCTCATACAACATGCCGAGCACGAGATAGATCACGATCACAGCGGCCAGAATGAGCCATACTTCGCTGGACAATGCGCGCTTAAATTCGGCAGCGTCCGCCGAGAAACTGCCGACAAGGATCGACGGTAGCCCGATGTCAGCCTCCGCCTCCGCAACGGCACTAACGGCTTGATCGAGTGACGCATTCGCGTCCAAATCAAAACTCAGCGAATAGGCAGGAAATTGCTGTTCATGGGCAATCACCAGTGGGGCGGTATCACGCGTCAAAGCGGCAAAGGCCGATAGCGGCACCTGCGCGCCTGCAGCCGTTGAAACAAACAGTTTGCTCAAAATCGCGGGATCCGTCTGATCCCGAGCCGAGGCTTCGAGCACCACGCGGTATTGGTTGGATTGTGCGTAAATCGTCGAAATCTGCCGCTGCCCAAACGCATCATTCAGTGTGTCATTCACAAGCTGCATCGAAACACCGAGCTTACCCGCCTTTTCGCGATCGATACGGATAAAAGCACGCAAACCCCCGCTCGGTGTCTCCGTTGCGACCCGCTTGAGGCGTTGGTCTTGGTTCAACCGCGCCAGAAGCCGCTCACCCCAGAGCGCGACAGCATCCGGGTCAGCACCTGTTAGCGTATATTGATACCGCGATTTACTGGTCCGCGTGGCCAATTCCACATCCTGAATAGGTTCGGCGTAAAGCCGCACACCTTTGACGATCTGCTCCACCTGGGTCAGCCTTGCTGCAACATCAAACGCGCTTTCATTCCGTTCCGCGCGTGGCGCCAGTGCCACAAGCAGCCGTGCGGTGTTCAGTGTCGCGTTCTGCCCGCCAATGCCAAGCACTCCGACCACATGGGCGACCGCTGGATCGGTACGAAAGGCCCGGCTAGCTTCATCTTCCAACCGCCGCATCTCGGCAAACGAGGCGTCCGGCGAGGCTTCCAGAATGATACTGATCAGGCCCGTGTCTTGGTCGGGTAAAAATCCCCTCGGCATCCCCGCATAAAGCCCAGCCGTCAACGCCATCGTGGCAAAGGTCAAACCCAAAATCCATCCCGAACGATCCAGCGCCCAACCAAGCGTAGAACTATAAAAGCGGGCCATCGCTGTAACGGGCCATTCGAGGGCATTAAGCCATGGCGTGTCCGAGCGCTCCTTGGTCCGCTTGAGCCAATAGGCGCACATCATCGGCGTCAAAGTGAGCGATAGAACGGCGGATACCAGCACGGCGATGGATAGGGTCAGCGCAAATTCGCGGAACATTCGCCCCACAAGCCCCGGCATAAAGAGCAGTGGGATAAACACCGCGATCAAGGATACGGTCAGCGAGATCACGGTAAACCCGATCTCGCCCGCGCCTTTCAATGCGGCGGGCAGCGGTTCTTCACCGTCTTCAATATGGCGCGCGATGTTCTCGATCATCACAATTGCATCATCGACGATAAAGCCGGTGCCGATGGTCAACGCCATCAGCGATAAATTATCGAGGCTGAACCCTGCAAAC
>CANCAR010000060.1 GCA_947374125.1 Hyphomicrobiales bacterium
TCGGCATGGCTTTTGTCCTTCACCCGAAGCTGAACCGTTTTAACGCCCAGCGGCAAGAGACGCTCCAACCACTCGAATGAATCGACGATCAGATAGAACCGATCCAACATCGTAGAGCTCTCCAGGAAAATGACTCCGTTGAGGGGGAATAGACGTCACGACCACGTAATCCGTTACCAAACCGGCAGCGTCAGGGAAAGCGGGCAATTGACCCTACTATTCCCCGCCGGATTCGACGAGGCGGTTGACAGCACTTTGATGGGATAGAAAATCGTAAACTATTTTCCCCTTGGCACACTTATTAAAAGTGTGTAATTAAATTCGAATGATCCTCGAATGGGATGATCGCAAACGAAACCAAACGCTTGAACAGCGCGGACTTGATTTCGCGGACATCGTGCATGTGGATTGGTCAATAGCGCTAACAGACGAAGACACCCGGGTCCTTTATGCGGAGCAACGTTTCGTCACGATGGCACCGATCCAAAACAGGCTTCGCGTTTTCGCTTGGTGCTGGCGAGGACAGGCGATGCGTATCATCAGTTTGAGGAATGCGAATGACCGGGAAAGGAAGCGTTATGCCGAAGCCATACACCAACCCTGACGGCGAAGTGCGAGAGTTGGATCAGGACTTCTTTGCATCCGCAAAAAGGGGACGTCCCGCTATGCCGGAAGCGATAAAAAAGCGGCGCGTCAACTTGATGCTTGACCCCGATATCGCAGCACATCTTCACGAAGTCGGAAATTCAAGTGCGTTTGTGAATGGCCTTCTCCGCGAGAAGTTTGGTCTTTAAGCAGCCAATAGCATTAAAAGCCCACAAATCACGCCGCCCTTCACCCCCGCTCCGGAAACAACCCCTTCAACCCCTCAGCTGTCGCCGCGCAAACACCGCGGTCCGTTACCAACGCCGTTACCAGATGCGCGGGTGTGACATCAAACGCGTAATTCAACGCCTTGCTGCCGGGTGCCATAATATCGACGGTGGCGAGCGTTCCATCCGGCAACCGTCCGGTCATATGGGTTACTTCGCGGGCACTGCGTTCCTCAATCGGGATTTCTCTCACGCCATCCTCAATTGTCCAGTCGATCGTCGTGTGCGGCAACGCCACATAAAACGGCACATTGTTGGCATGCGCCGCCAAGGCCTTCAAATAAGTGCCGATTTTGTTGCATACATCGCCGCGCGCCGTCGTGCGGTCGGTGCCGACAATGCACAAATCCACCATGCCGTGCTGCATCAAATGGCCGCCTGTATTGTCGGGGATCACCGTATGCGGCACACCATGCGCGCCTAGCTCATAGGCAGTGAGCGACGCGCCCTGATTGCGCGGCCGCGTTTCATCCACCCAGACATGCACGGCAATACCCGCATCATGCGCCATATAAATCGGTGCGAGCGCAGTTCCCCAATCCACACATGCGAGCCACCCCGCATTGCAATGGGTAAGGATATTCACGGTCTTGCCCGGCTTCTGCGCCGTCTCAATCAAAGGCAGGCCCGCTTTGCCAATCGCCTCGCAGATCGCCACATCTTCATCGCAAATCTGCCCTGCCCGCTGCCATGCGGCGGCAAACCGTTCAGCGGGCGAAAGCACCGCCAGCCTCGCCTTGAGGTCATCCAGCGCCCAGCGCAAATTCACAGCCGTTGGTCGCGTCTCAAACAAAAACTGATAAGCGGCATCAACATTTGCGTCGGACGAATCCTCCCGCATTGCCATGGCATAGCCGTAAGCAGCAGTGGCCCCAATCAATGGCGCGCCCCGCACGACCATCGTTACAATCGCTTCCGCCACCGTCTGGCTAGAGGTGAGCGGCACGGTTTCAAATGCATGCGGCAGCTTGGTTTGGTCGATCACATGGATCGATACCCCATCCGCATCCGTCCAAATCGTGCGATAATATTGACCGTGGATTTTCATGCGACAACTTCCTTGGCCAATGTTTCCGCCATATCCCGCACGGCTTGGATCGACCCGATGGCATTGCGCCCCACCATCAAATCGCGGGCCATACGCAAAGCCAGCTTCTCGCATTTCGCCCGCGCATCAGCGTCCTCGATACTTTCCAAATCCTCGACATGGGCGAGTCCCAGAATCCGGCGGGCCATTTTAGCCCCCGTAAATCCAATCGCATCTTGGAACAACCGCGTCATCGTCATATGGCGATAGGCCTCGAGCGCCACGCCCCCCACCTCATCCGTAAACAGCGATGGCATAAACGCATCACCCGCCCCGCCTTTGGCCCAAAGCGCCAAAAAGCGAGCCTCAAATCCGGTCCAAAACGCTTCTAACGTATCCAAAATCCACGCCCGATAGGCGATCCGGTCATCGGACGTGGTCGCGTGTCCTTCTTGGGCAAAAAAGGCCAACAGCAGATTGGCCATAAACGCACCAAGATCAAACCCCATCGGCCCAAACACCGCGAATTCCGGATCAATCACCCGCGTGTCTGTCTCCGTCGCCATGATCGAGCCGGTATGCAGATCACCATGCAACAGCGCTTCGCCCCGCGTCAAAAACATCCATTTAAGCTCTTGAGCCGCAAGCTTTAACGGCGCATCCGCCCGGAAAGCCGCTGCAACCTTATCGAGTTGCGGCGTTGTCCACCGGTTCATATCGGATACGCGATAGGGATCGGTAAATACCAAATCCTCGGTAATTTTCGAGAGCGTGATGTTGTGGCTAAACCGCACCTGCCGCTCCCGTTTCTCGGCAGCGGGAGAGCCAAGATCGGACGTCCGGAACAAAGTCAGCGCACAAAACTCGGCCATATCTGCCGCCAGTTTGGGATACCGCAGCCCCTTGATCAGCCCTTTGCGCAAAATCAGATGCGGCTCCAAAAGCTCCATCACGGTGGCGGCCTGCATCGTGTCGAAATGATAGAGCTTCGGCACGAGGCGAGGGGCCGCCAGCGTCTGGATTTTCAACGCCTCATGTTCGAAATAGGCGCGGTCGAGCGGCAATGGCCAGCTCTCCCCCACCATCCGCACATAAGGGAGCGCCTGTTTGACGACGAGGCCGCCCTTGGGTCCCTTGACGATGAAGACAAGGTTGAGATTGCCATCACCCACTTCGCGCACGGTCCATGCGTCAGCCGCTCCGCCAAGAGCGGTTTCTGCAAATGGCAAGGCGACAAGAAAGCCCCTAACGCGGGTTTCATCCAGAGCTTTATACTCGGCACCGCCGACAAAGCGCGATCCTGCCTGTCCCATCTGATCCAACCAACTTTCTGATTTAAACTTATTTACGACGGCTCAACGCAGCACCGACAAGCGATTTAAAACTAGCCGAGCCAGTCACAGGCGCGGGTGATTTTGGCACCGATGATTTGGCTGCCGCAGGCTTTTTCACCGACGCTGCTTTGGCTTTGGCAGCCGCCGCCCGGGGTGCTTTAGCTTTCACCGTTTTTGGCTTACGCGCAGGAGCCATCGTCACCGTGGCAGGCTTCACCGCTACTTTAGCTTTGGCAGGTGCTTTAGCTTTGGCAGGTGCTTTAACTTTTGCAGGTGCTTTAGCCTTTGCGGGTGCCTTTGGCTTAGCAGGTGCTTGAGCAGGCTTTTCTTCAGCTTTAAGGGGGGCGGCGATAACCGCCGGAGTTGCCTTAACGCTCAAAGGCTTTGGCGCGTCCTTAACCTTGTCCAGATCCGGCGATTGGCCGTAGCTCATGCGGCGCATTTGCTCGATCACTTGCGCCATTTCCTTGTCGTTCAAGCGCGGTGGCTCGCCTATGGCGAGCGCATGCACATACATTTTAGCGAGCGTCTCGATTTCGGTGGCCCGCCAGAGCGCGGTTTCAAACGTGTCGGCCACCACGATCAAACCGTGATGCCCCAGAAGGCACGCCGTGCGATCCTTCAAGGCTTCTAAAGCATGATTGGAGAGGTCCTGCGTCCCAAAACACGCATAGGGCGAGCAGCGAATATCCGCCCCACCTGCCACCGCGACCATATAATGGAACGCTGGAATTCCCCGCTCATGCGTCGCAAGCGTTGTGCAATAGATCGAATGCGTATGCAAAACCACATTCACATCCGGGCGATTTTTCAAAATATCGCGGTGAAAGCGCCATTCGGATGAAGGGCGATGCTTGCCATCATAGGTCCCATCAAACGCCATTTCGACAATGTCATCGTTTTTCAGCCGCTCGTAAGCCATGCTGGTCGGCGTTACCAACATACCGCCCTCAATCCGGTGCGATACATTGCCGGATGTGCCTTGATTGAGGCCCGAACGGTTCATCTCGATGCAGGTTTCAATGATACCTTGGCGAAGTTTCTTGTGGCTCATGGAACGTCTCCCTTTTCTGTCACTCTCAGCGCGTTTTAGCCTTTATAGCTTAATTTTTCGCATCGGCCAGTAACCGCCAGCGAAGCGCCGTTTCGCGGAGGCCAGAAAGGGCGGCAGGGGTTGCCGCATCCAGCACAACACTCTCCACCGGCTTGGACCGGTCAAACCTTCCCCAGAGCAAGCCGGCCCCCAAGGCGGTGCCGTCTTTCGATCGGCTCATCGCCACAGGCTGGCTGGGTCTGAGTGCTGCCAATAAGGCACCAAAAGCGGCATTGGTGGCAAATCCACCATCCACCACAATCGGCGTCGTTGAGCCAAGCACATCCAAACAGAGATCAGCAACAAACGCCGCATATAACGCGCCAAGCGCACCACGTTCAGCATCGTTGACGGGCTGCGGCCCAATAAGGTCACCCTTTCCGCCTGAACCCAGGAACGGGCCCGGATCATCCACGAACGATGGCAAAGCGAGCGTCCCCTGCGCCAACAGCTTGGCGGCAGCCACCAGCGCCCGGTCATCGCTCACCGGATGGTCACCGGCTAAAATCGCATATTCCCGCCCGGTCATGGTCAAAGTCGAGGCGATTGGCTCACCATCCACATCGACATTGGCGACCATGGCGCGGCTTTCGGAGAAATCTTCTAGCGGCCTGCCACGGTTGAACCCGATCATCCAAGTACCCGTCGAAAGCACCGTCCGGTCCGCCAAGCCTGCCGCTTTATAGCGGAAAAAATTCGCGTTGCTATCATGCGCGCCCGCCAAAATCTGTACGTCTTGGGATAGCCCCGTCCGCTCAGCCATTGCGGGAGACAACGTACCAATCACTTCACCCGCTTTGGCAAAAGCCGGAAACAGTCCCTGCCAGCCCATCCGATCCACTATCGAAGAGAACCCGCTTCGCAACGGATTCCAGAGGTGGCATTGGGCGGCCAGCGATGAGATTTCCGTGACGGGTCGTCCCCCCAACCAATAGGCGAAATATTGCGGCATCATCAAAAAATGCTTGGCGCGCTGAAACGCATCAGGGTAGACGCGCTGCTGCCACAGCAACCCTTGAGCCGGTCGCATCGCGCCCCCGCTCACCGAGCAGAAGACCTCGCTATAGCTCGGCCCGATCTCCGCATAAGCGGCACCAAGCCAATCAGGCGCTTGCGCCTCGTAATCCATCGCGGGCAGAACGGGGCCATGCTCGTCCACCAATACCCCGCTACAGCCATGGGTCGTCGCCACAATCGCGCGGATGCGATGCCGCTGACCAAGCTCAGCCAACGCGTCGAGCATCAAGGGTTCGATCCGTTCAAGATCAATCGCCAGATAATCGCCAGAAGTGTTGGGCGCATTGGGGTAAGAAAGCGCCTCGATTGGCTCGCCAAAACGGTTTGCGACCAGCACTTTAATATTGGTCTTGCCGAGATCGAGTACGGCAACCCTGTCGTCATGTTCCATCACGATCGCCTGTCATCACGGTCGCCTGTCAATCCGATATTCAAAACCTTATGCGATAGTATTGATATCCGACGTTCGCACAATGGGTTTTGAATAGCCATTCCGAACCAGCGAAAGCATGGTGGCTCCCAAGCGGCGTGTGTCGGTTATCGTGCCGGGCATCACTGGCTTCAAGAGCGCAATCAACCATCCAAAAAGCGTTAAGCCAAACTGATACGCCCACGTCTTTGAACGAATTCCATCCAACGGAACAATCGCACCGGGCCGCAGCATATAGGCCGAAGCAAAGCCGAGCCCAAGCAACGCATTCTCCGTTCGCCCTTTGACCCGCGCCCACATCACGCCACCTTGTTCGGTGCTATCGGTGCCCTCGCCCGAAACATATTGAAAACACAGCTTGGGATTACGCGGCAAAAGCGCGCGGGCAATGGATAAGGTCAGTTCATACGTGACGCGCGAATAATCGGCTTCCGACATGCCGCCCGAGGACACGCCTAGGCAAAACAGGCAGGTATCAAAGCCCACAAGTCGATCCACTAGGCTTGAAAGATCAAAGAGATCGGGCGTCACCAGTTCCGTTAGCTTGGGCGCGCTTAATCCAAGGGGCGTACGGCCAACGCAAACAATTTCCTCAACAGTGGCGTCAAGCATCGCCGCTTTTAGAGCAGCCTGTCCGACCATGCCGGTCGCGCCAAAAATAAGGATACGCATGTCGATGATAGCTTTCTGTTGTTATGAACATGGATCAAGAGGCGCGGCGCGAGGGACCATGCTTCCACATTTCCCTTCCTGTCCAGCTATCATTCACCCTTCAATCCGCGTCAAAATCAGCATATTCGGCAGCTCGTCACTCTTGCCGGGTTTGGCGGATCAAGTATGGTAGTAAAACACCTTCCTATTGCATCTTCACCGGGGGAAATTGAACTATGAAATTCGCGCTTACCTTGGCCGCCGCAGGCCTCGTCCTATCCTCAGCCGCCTATGCCGCGGGTGAGAAAATCGCCGTTGTTACGCCCTATCTCTCGGCTGTTGCCACCAAAGAAATGGTCGACACCTTCAAAACCGAAGCCACAGCCAAAGGCTGGACGGTCGATGTGGTCGATACCGCGGGCGATATGGGCGCTTTCGCGAGCCGCCTCGAAGATGTCACCTCCAAAAAACCAGCCGGCATTGTACTGGTCTCCGTCAATCCCGAGCAGGTGCAAGCGCAGGTGGATAAAGCCGCTGCCGCTGGCATTCCGGTTGCCGCTATGGATGGCGCAAAGAATAAATCGGTTGTCGTCAACGTGACTTCCGACAATTACGTGCTCGACAAAACCATGAGCGAGTTCCTGTTCAAGGCCATGGGCGGCAAGGGCAATATTGTTCGCTTCTACCACTCGGCCCATCCGGGTGTTCGCCAACGCGAAATCGCGCTTGACGATGCAATGAAGGCCAATCCAGCCATTAAGGAAGTCGGCAAATACTTCGTCCAAGTGCCAGGCCAGGTCGACAATTCCCGCACAGCGATGGATTCCATGCTGCTGGCGAATGCAGGCGATGGCGCGATCAATGGTGTATGGGCAGCGTGGGATGAACCCGGCATCGGTGCCAAACTCGCCATTGATGCAGCAGGCCGCAAGGGCATCGTGATTGCAGGCATTGACGGCAATCCACAGGCCATCGAGCTGATCAAAGGCTGCACCAACTATATCGGTACCGTCGGCCAAGGCTTTGGCGACATGGCGAAAATCACAGCCGACCAGCTCGCGAAAGTCATCGCAGGCGGCAAAGCCGACAAAGACGAGCTCTATGCCCCCGTCAAACTGATCACGCGCGAGAGCCTCGGCGTCACGTGCAAATAAGCCCACAGGCTTTGAAACGCGGCGGATGGCTTTTCCGCCGCGTTTTTCGTGCTGAAAGCAAGTGATCCCGTGAAAACGCGCATTGACCTTCGGCGCTATGGCGTCGCTTTCGCCTTGGTTCTGCTTTGTCTGGGCTTCTCGGCGCTTGCACCCGACGCCTTCGCCTCTCGTGCCAATCTCGTCAATCTGCTCCAGCAAATCACCACGCTTGCGATTGTAGCGACAGGCGCGACGCTGATCATGGTCATCGGCGAATTCGATTTATCCTTCGGCTACACCGCCTCGCTGGCTGCCGTTCTAACCTATGTGATGTTCGGCCATGGCTATCCTGTGGGCTTGGCGATTGTTTCGGGTCTAACCGCAGGGTGCCTCGCAGGGCTCGCCAACGGCGTCTTGGTCGCCCGCTTTCAAGCGCCGTCTTTCGTCGCCACCTTGGCGATTGGTACCATTCTATCGGGCTTCGCCTATTGGCTCTCCGGCGGCGCCAGCCTGTTCTCCGGCGCGCCCGAGAGCTTTAAAGCCTTGGCGCGCGGCGATATCTTCGGCTTTCCGATTTTAGCACTCTGGATGGTCGGCGTTCTAGCCATTGCCCATATCCTGATGGCGCATACGCGGCTTGGCCGCAGGTTGCACGCCATTGGCAGCAATCCGCAAGCCGCCCGGCTCGTGGGTCTGCCGATCTTACGCGACCGGATCACCGCCTTCGTCATCGGCGGTTTCTTGGCGGCCCTCGCCGGTATTCTGCTCGCAGCGCGCCTTGGCAGCGTTCAGCACACGATGGGCGAGGGCTTTTTGTTGCCCGCCTATGCCGCAGCCTTTTTAGGTGCAACCACGTCCCGCACGGGCACCCCCACTATTGGCGGCGCGTTTCTAGGCGTCATCATTGCGGGCGTTGTCGTCAACGGATTGACCATTGTCGGCGTTGAGCCCTTCGCCCAAAAAATGGTCACCGGAGGCATCATCATCGCCGCCGTGCTGATGCGGCAAACGCCGCGAAAGGGTTGGGCATGACGAAGCTGATCGCGCTCGATGTCGGAAGCTCCGCCCTTAAAGCGGCCTTGTACGACCGTGACCAAGGCCTTATCGCCACCAGCGAAGCTGGCTACGGACCAGACCTCGCACCCCACCGGCAAGATCCGGAACAATGGTGGCGCGCCGCGCAAAAAGCCATTTCCTCGCTCGATACCAGCGATGTGACCGCGCTCGTGCTCACCGGCACCATGGAAAACCTCATCCTCTTGGATCAAGACGGCCAATCCCTCTTCCCCGCCATCCTCTATTCCGACCCCTGCGGTGCGCCCTTTCTCGATGAGATGCAGCCCGAATTAGCCAAGGCCTCGGCCATCCTCGGCAACGCACCCGAGCCCTTGATGACCGCGTTCAAATGGCTCTGGTTTAAAGCCACCGAGCCCGCTCTGGCCGCGCGCGTCGCTACCCTTCTCCCCGGCGCAAAAGACGCCCTCGCCTTCCGCCTCACCGGGCAACGCATCACCGATGCGATCACCGCCACCACTACAGGCCTGATGGACATTAAGAAACGGGACTGGTCAGCCGACATGCTGACGCTATTCGGCCTGGACCGCCGCCAGCTACCCGCCATCCTCGACGCTTCAGCCATAATCGGTCCCCTCACCGCCTCAGCCTCGGCGTATGTGGGATTACCCGCGGGGCTACCCGTCATCAATGGATGCGGCGATGCGGGTGCCACCACCATCGGCTCGTTCTGCGAGGCGGCGGGGGATGTCAGCCTCTATCTCGGCACCTCCGGCTGGGTTGCCCGCGTCGCACCGCTTTCAACGCTTCACCAAGATCGCCCCGTCTATCGTCTGGCGCATCCGACGCCTGACTTGTTAATTGAGGTAACGCCGATCCTCTCCGCAGGCGCCGCCGCCGCTTGGTCGCGCAAGGCGCTGGGTCTCACTTTGGAAGATTCGGAAGAACAATTACGGCTTGCGGATGCCAATCCGCCCGATCTCCTTTTCCTGCCCTATCTCTCGGGCGAGCGCTCCCCCTTCGTCGATACCGATGTCCGGGGGGCCTTTATCGGGCTAGACGCGTCGCATAATTCGTCCGACATGGCCTATGCGGTGCTCGAAGGTGTCTCGCTCGCCACCCGCGCCAATCTCCTAAGCCTTGATCCCTCGGGCCAAGGCGCCATCACCATGGTCGGCGGCGGTGCCAAAAGCGCCCTCTGGCCGCAGCTTTTAGCCGATATTCTCGAACGCCAGATTGGGCTAACCGCCGACCCCTCAGCAGCCACCGCATTAGGCGCCTGCCGCATCGCCACCAAAGCACTCGGCTGGCCCGAACCACAGGCGCTCGCCAAGCGCATCGTCTCCCCAAGGCCAGATCGACAGAAAAGAGCACGGCGCTTGAACGCGGCGTTTACCGAGGCCACCGCCTTCGCCCGCCACATTGCACCGATGATGAGATCAGGAGATGCTGACTTTAAACGCCCTTAACCGACGCCAAACGCGCGGGCAAATCGGCTGCAACGCGTCAAACGGCCACCATTGGATCGCATCAATTTCATCGACCTGTGCCATAAAATCGTCGTTCATCGACGCGCAATATACGTAACGCAAATCGAAATGAAAATGATCGGGCTCCTCCCGCGAGGGGCGCGCGGCAATGGCGTGGGTGTCAATATCCATCGGGTTGTCCGCACCCGCATGCCAAGGGTGCAGCTCAAATTGCTTCAGTCCGGTTTCCTCTTGCGCTTCCCGCAATGCCGAGGCGCGAAATGTCGGCGAAGCCTCCCAATGTCCCCCCGGCTGCAACCAACGGCCTGAGGCTTTATGCAAAATCAAAAGTGTCGAGGTCAAAGCCTCGTCAACAATAATCGCACTGGTCGTCACATGGCCCGGAAAAGTGCGGCGGCTCGACAGATCATCGCCGGCCATTAAACGCGCTAGCAAAAGCGCTAGATCATCGGTGTTATCCGCGATGTCGGATTGGTAGCGGGTGATTACATGGGTGAATAAGCCCCCAAACTCGTTTTTTACCATTATATTTGCCCCTTATGGCTCGAAATTTTCATTAATCCAAAAATATCAAGTTTTTTCTTGATTTTGATCATGTTTAATAATATGACTTTGTTCAAATACACGATTTTAGAAAACTTCGTGCGAACTTGCTTGCTTGTTGCCACCTAGCAAGCTAATTATATGGTAAAGAAAAATCTGCAACAGGTTGGTTTGCCGCGTCAGGTTTAAAATGCATTAGAGTTGGGGGATTACCGGAGATCACGATCATGAATAACAATGAGCAAAGCATCGTATCGCTTTTAAGTGTGGACGGTAAGATGCTTGAAAATATCAAGTTTTTGCCGGGCACGTCTCGAGGTCTTACGACATCGCAAGTACGTGATGAGGCAGTACGGGTCGTAACGCAAATTGGCAATGAAGAGTTTGTCTCAATGCCCCCATCGTCGGGACTTAAACGGAAAACGATTGCACAATTTATCGAAACATTATAAGTTAAAGAACGTAGAATGTTTTTAAAGTCCGGGTATCATGCCCGGATTTTTTTTGCAGGTAATTCAATGCTCCTTAAAAAACTAATTGAACGACTTGATATCTCTACGTTAATGCCGGTTGAAATTTCTGACGTTATAGAAGAAATTAAAAAAATTGGAATACAAGATGAAATTAACTTCATCCCGTGTGATTTAGAACCAGAAAAACTTCAGGGTATCTATTATCAATGTACGTATCAAAACGCCGTCTACGGTGACCCAATTTTAGTAACCAATATAGTATATAGCAATAAAGTCTCACCTGATTTGCAAAGAATTATTTCATGCAAAGAACTAATACATATTTTCGATAAAAATGTTGCTAAAACAAAGACGGAAGAAGATATCGACGGATTGCTTGATAAACTACTGGGACCTTTTTCAACTGAAGGTTTTGATATCCATGAAATTATGGCCACGGCTGATCGAATTGCTTACTATCAAGCTGCGGCAATTTTATTTCCTAACGCCGCCCGGAGTGAAGCCATTCAAAAGCTGAATGAGGGCAAAATTACGATTGATCAAATTGCGGTATGGGTATCACTCCCAAAAAAATTGTGCACCTTGGTCTTATCTGATAAATGGCCTGACATAAAAGCCGTTCTGTTAAATTATTTCGACGAATAATTCTAAGAAGGTTAGGCTCTTTATCCGGCACGCTATCAGCACCCCTCAAACCTTCGGGTCAGGATTAAGCGTATTATCGCGCCCCACCTGCAAGATCATCCGGCCTTTGGACGCCAGCCGACGAAACTCTGATGCGCTTTGATAATCCGCATCATGATACCAAGCGAGGGCCGCTTGCTCGTCGGGAAACTCGATCAGCACCAATCGCTCCGTAAATTCCGGCCCCTCTAACGTCTTGACCCTATCGCCACGGGTTAAAAACCGCCCGCCATAGCGTTCAATGGTGGCAGGCGTGAGAGCCGTGTATTTCCGATAGGTTTCCGGATCGTGGACGGTCATCGTGCAGACAAAATAGGCGGACATTTAAACCTCTCCCTTTTCCCGGGCAGCTTAACCCGTCAATCCAGCACCTCATAGGCAGGCAGCGTCAGAAACTCAGCGCATTCCTTCGCGAGCGACATATCGGAGAACAGCCGAATAGCCTCTTGGAAGCGCCCTTTGTCGTAAGCAGCCGCACCAACCGCCTCACGCACCTTGGCCATTTCATCGGTCAAGGTGGCCATAAAGAGCTCTGGCGTCACCTTGCGGCCATCCGCCAAACTCACCTGATGGTGAACCCATTGCCACGCCTGCACCCGGGAGATTTCAGCGGTTGCTGCATCTTCCATCAAATTATAAAGCGGCGCCGCGCCACGGCCTTTCAGCCAAGCTTCGATATATTGCACGCCGACGCGGATGTTTTCGCGCAAGCCCTCTTCCGTCCGCTCGCCTTTGTGCAAGGAGAGCATATCGGCTTGGCTGATCTCGACATCATCGCGCTGCTTGTTGATCTGGTTGTTGGACGGCATCATCCGGTCGAACACATCGAGCGCCAGCGCCACCATACCGGGATGGGCAACCCAGGTGCCGTCATGCCCGTTCGAGGCCTCGCGCTCTTTATCCGCGCGCACCTTTGCATAGGCCGCGTCATTGGCGGCATCATTGCCCTTGATCGGAATTTGCGCCGCCATGCCGCCCATCGCAAACGCACCGCGGCGATGGCAGGTCTTGATCAGCAACAGCGAATAGGCGGCCAGAAAATTCGAGGCCATGCTCATCACGCCCCGGTCAGGCGTGATAAAAGCGGGGTTATTGCCCAAGCGCTTGATGAACGAGAAGATGTAATCCCACCGTCCGCAATTCAGCCCCAGAATATGATCCTTCAGCTCGTAAAGGATCTCGTCCATCTCGAACGCCGCAGGCAGCGTCTCGATCAAAATCGTGCAGCGCAACGCGCCATGCTTTAAACCCAGCGCTTCTTCCGCATAGGTGAATACGCTATCCCACAACCGCGCTTCCTTATGGCTTTCCATTTTCGGCAGATAAAACGCAGGCGTCAGCCCTTTTGCGATCATGGTCTTGGCGTTGTGGAACACGTAAAGCCCAAAATCGAACAGTGAGCCCGACATCCGCTCGCCATCGACCAGCACATGCTTTTCCGGCAAATGCCAACCGCGTGGCCGCACCATGAGAGCGGCGGGGTTGGCGCTAATCGCATAGCTCTTGCCGGTGGTCTCGTCGGTAAAATCAAGCTTACCCGCCC
>CANCAR010000061.1 GCA_947374125.1 Hyphomicrobiales bacterium
GAAAAAATTAGTCGCCGTTCCGGTAAAACAACGCCACTTTTTGAATTTGAACCGAATTCGTTAGGTATAATTCGAGCGGACTCATTTTGGATGGTGGCCAGTGCGACGAGCGGTTGTTTTAAAAAGAGGGCGGCTTCAAAGGTCAGCAGGCCAACCAAGGCACTCATCCCCACCGCCAATGCAACGGCGCTCCAACGGTTCAAAACGTGTTGAACAACAAAGAAAGCCGAAAGCAGGACGATAAAGACAATGGCCGAGACGATTGTTCCGATGGCCTGGCCGATGAGGCCAAACCAAAGATTTCCAAAAAACATGCCGCCATAAAGCGTTGCGAATGCGGGGACCAATAACAGGATCACGTCGCGACCCGGCCTTTTCGAAAGCGCGATGCTCATCGGCAACAACCATGTGGCGACCGAAAGGGGAACAGCAGCAACCGCCAACAAAAGGGTAGCGTCCGTTGCCGAGAAAAAGAGCGGGAATAGAGCTTTGATCAAATAGGGTGAGGCAGGTAAGGCGATTGCCAGCGGAATACCAAGCACCAACGACAGATATAACGCTTGGCGCAAAACAAGTCCTGAACACGCTCCTTTGGGCGATCGGCCGATTTCAGCCAACACTTTGGGATAAAAGGCTTGAGATACCGCCCCTATCGTTCCAATGACGATGTATGAGAGATTGGCACCAAACGCGAAAAGTCCAAAATCCCATGGATCCGAGATCGCTGACGATATCCAGCGGCTTGCAAAGAGATAGACCATCCATCCGGTCGAAAAGACGAACAGCGGCAAAGCGGATTGTACCAAAGTCAACATCGGCTTGAGCCGTAGACCGATCTTGCCATGAGGTCGGGCGATCAATAAGGCAAAAAAGCCGTACCAGACCAACAAAACCGCGTAACATCCGGTCGTGCCACCGATCAGGATGCCGAAAAGGCGCGGTAATGTCATTCCCGCCTGCAAGATAAGCGCTGTTGCCGTAAATTCCCAAATTCGGGACGAAGCGCGGTATAGCGTTACTGGGCCTACGGCAATCATGGCCAGAAGACCGCCCAGCAAGGCGATGGCCGTATCCAGCGGCTGAACATCTGCGGAGTTACCAAGCCATAAAATAGCGGGTGGAACGAATAGAACGGCAAATGCCAACCCTAAGAACCATCTGGCCCGAAGGATTTCCATACCGCGAATATCATCCCCGCCGCCAAAAGCCAGTTCCCGATCAGCCAATTGCGAAAGACCCAGATCACTCCTGGCAGCAAGCTGAAAGAAAGTGGTAAGAAGCGCAAAGGCGCCGAACGCGTCCGGTGCCAAAACCATCGGAGCGACAAAGGCCGTACCCGCACTCAACAGAGTGAGAACGCTCGTTCCAACCGCATAGCTGGCGGGATTTGAAAGAAATGCAAGCGCCTTCGCCGCGCGAAGTTTTGTAAAGCCGAATGCGGAAAGCTTATTTGTTTCTGCCAACGAAGTCGAATTTAAATCCGACTTCATGATGCGATACGCCGCCTCGGACGCCGCGTGACATCATCAATGATACCACTGACCCGCCGCGCTATCACACCCCAATCCAATGTCTCACGGGCGTGACGCAGCGCGCCTTCCGAGCACTTGGTGTAGGTCTGAGAGGACGTTGCGAGCTTTAGGATGGCTTCGGCCAACGCCTCCGGTGAGACAGCTTTGGCAATCAATCCCGTCTTTCCATCATCAACCTGTTCAACGAGTCCGCCGACGGGCGTGGCAATTACGGGAAGAGCAGCTGAGAACGCGGCCGCCGCGACGCCCGATTGGCTCGCCTCGATATAGGGCAACACAACGGCATCGGCCTCAACCAAGGCATCTGCAATTGCGGTATCGTCCACCCAACCATTTTGAACGGTTAGCCCCTCAAGCCCCTGAAGGGCTGCACGGTAGGGTGCAAGATCACCCGAGCCAACAATCGAAAGCTCGATAGCAATCCCACGTTCACGCAACAACCGATAGGCTTCGAGCAACAGGCCGAGGCCTTTATAGGCAACGATCCGACCAAAAAATAAAAGCTTAAAGGGCCTGCCTTTTGGGAATGGTTTTGGTCCGAGGACCGGTTCACCAAATGTGAAGGCACCATGGGGAACGGTATAGATGCGATCAGCCGGGAAACCATAGATACGCTCGGCCTCGTGGGCGACATGATCGCTCAACACAATCAAGGCATCGGCTGCCTTAACCTCCCATCCCAACACCATGCTGCGCATCGGATAACGATCACCCGGATGCGGCTCGGCATCATGTAAGACGAGAACAAAGCGACTCGCCGCGCGACGCAATACAGGCAACGCGGCGAGATCCCAGATCGACTGAAAGGCGCAAAGCGCAACATCCGGTCGAAATTCATCAAGCGCACCGGAAAACTCCGCTCCGATCCGCGGTAAGTTCAACAAGGCAAGGGCAGCAGCCAATTTTCCGGACAACTTGGCCTTGTCGCCTTCGAAGATTTTTACCGATTGAAGCGGTAGATCAACGCACGCACTCATATCACGCGCCAAATCGGAAGCAGAAGCGGCTGAAACAGCAAGTTTTGTGTCGGGCAAGCTTTGCAAACCGCGGGCCAGCGCCCCGGTGAATTTTGCACCTGCTCCCTCTTTACCCCAATGCCACATAAAAACGCGGCGCCCGCATTGAACATTTTGGTATTCGGCATTGGACAGCATCTTATGGCCTTTCATTCGTACGGCTCGCAGACAATTTTGAGGGATCCGCCAACAGCAACCACATAAAAATAAAAGCGCTCGCGACGGGCGTGGCGAAGATGTCGGCCTCGGCCAAGCCGTTAAAAAGCACGAAGCCGATGAGCAAATCGCGCAGCCGATCGGGCTTCCAAAAATAGTTGCGAACGGTCACGGCAAGGATGCCTAACCAACACATTATGCCTACAAAGCCGAGATTGAGGGCGAGCTGGAGATACATCTGGTGGGGGTTAACGGAAGAACCAAAAAATCGGGTTGACATGGTCGAGGCCATCAATTCCTCGGTTCCATTGTAACCCCAGCCAAACAAAGGGCGTTCTAAGATGCGGTCGATGGCGGCGGACCAAAGATCGGTGCGTCCCGTGAGGGTTAGAATTTCGCTGTCAGTCCCTGTTCGACTCACCAGACGCAACGCATCTGAGAGGCTAGGACCATATCCGGTGGCGTAAAATGCAAGCGCTAAAGCGAAAAGGGATGCGAAGGTAAACAGTATTCGCCGGACCACAACAGATGTGCGGGCTAGCACAATGGCGCTTGAAGCCGTGACGGCTAGCATGGCCGTGCGGTCACCCGATAACGCCACACAGGTGACGGCAATCGTCATCGTACCAACAAACCACGGCGCGGGAAGCACCCCTCGCCACCAAGACGCGAGCAATAACGCAACCAATATGCCGGAAAGCTGGCCATACCCGTTCGGGTTGGCACCTAAGCCCTGAAGGCGGTAGACTGTCTCTTCCACCGAAGGCGCTTGCCAAGCCAATTCCGGCAAAACGAACCCCAGAATAAGCCCGATCAGTACAAAGGCAAAGATTGAGCGGCGAAGCACAAGCAGTGCCTCGTCGATCGTGAGATCCGTTAAAACAAGCCCTGCGAGACAAAAATAGGCGATAAAGCCCGAGGCCGAGGCCAGCGTATAAAAGGGCACCGCGGACCAAAGCGACGACACCAATGCGAGGGCAGCAAAGGCAGCAAAAAGAAGCCCGACCGGCTTGGTAACAATCAGCGCCAAGTCCCGCCACCGTAACGCGCTAATCCCGATCAGGCCTGCCCAAATGGCGAGTTTCATCCCGTTTTGAACGTCAAGGCCCGTATCGCCTGCGGTCTTAACCCTAAAGCTGAGGCTTAGAACGAAGGATACGATGACAATCAGGACGATCACTAGCCGCTTCGAAGGCTCCATCAACGCGGCCTGAGCCGCGTTATGGTGTTTGTTTAAACCCTGAATCTCCATGAAACGTCTGGAAAACATGCTCATACCGTCTTGTGCGTCCCTGTCGAGGCCGCATTATGCGAGGCGCGCGCGAGAAATTCTGGTGCCGCCCAGGCAAGACCTGCAAGAGAAGCAGCAAGAAAGGTCGCAATCGCCATCAACACCGGATTAGGAAAAATGGGTGAAACGGGCGGAACGGCAACTGAGACGAATTCAGCATCCGGCAAGGCGGAATTCGACCGATCAATCGCATCGGCCAGCTTTGCCCGCGCCGCATCAAGCTCACGGGTCATTACGGCACGTTCATTTTCAAGAATGGCAAGACGCCCGCCTGGGGAAGGATCTGCCGAGCCTGTCTTCAATTGATCGAGATCGACCCGCAACGCGTCTAATTGGTTCGCCAACGCCAAAACCCGAGAGCGCGAAGCGTCGGATTGTCGGGTCAAAATTTCCTTTTTGTGGGTGATCTGACGCTCAAGATAAACCGTTGTAAGCATATCCGCCATTCGTGCGGCTTTAACCGGATCCTTTGACCAATAACCAATGCGTACCGTGTAAGATCGACGATCACGGTTGACGATTACGTGGCTTTGAACCTCCCTAACCGTATCAGCAACGGTGGGGGCAGATTGGGGCGGCACAAAGCTTGCGTAAATGCTCGAGAGCACGCCTGACGATGTAGGGACACTGCTGGGTGCGGTTCGTTTGAATTCGGGATCATTCGCCAGCGCCAAGCGCTCTGTGACCTCGGCCGAAAGCGGCAACGAGCCAATCATATCAAGCTCAGATTGCACAGCGCCATCATCCAGCAACTGCCGTAACGCAGCGGAGTGGTTTTGAACGCCAGTTTCGTCAGCGGCCCTTAGAATAATTATGCTGGTCGCCTCAAAGCGACGCGGCAAAAACGGCCAGACGGCCAAGGCGCATGTAGCAACAATTAAAAACCCAAACGAAAATCGAAAAAGGCTGCGGCCCGTCGAAAACTCTTTTACCGCAATGGAGGGATTTTGTAGAACTGAACCTGAATTACTCCGACCACTCGACTCCGAAACACGTTGACCAATGGGAAGCTCCGACATCGTTTAGCTCTCGTAAAATAGGCCCAAAAAGGGACTTGCTGCGGGGGAAATAGAAAAGCGGATTAGGTCCTAGCCAGCCTATAAAACCGATCCCTAAGCAGGGAACCGGATAGTCGAAAAACCGTGTAAAGACAGATGGTTGCAATAAATTGCGAGCGGGTAAGAAAGCCCACTTTTAAGCACTCGGCCCGGAACCTGAATTCATTACGCAGATAAGCAAAATTGCCTCGTCTACCGCGCTGAGCCAAACTTGTCCGGACTCGGAGCAACACTTTCGGAATGACATGGAACCGTGCTCCGGCGGTAATCAAGCGAACATAAAGATCATAATCTTCCAACAGGCCGAAATCGGCTCGGTACCCACCAATTTTGGCAAGTGCTGAGGCGCGCACCAAAATTGCCGAGTGCGCGATAACATTGCGCCAACGCATTGCCATGGTCAGCGCGTCATGTTCGGTCGGGGAAACTTTTAGCCGTTCCGTCGTATCAGTACCGGAAAATTCGCTTGACCAACTTGAGATGAGATCAATGTCGGGGTGCTTAGCGCTATAGGCTAATTGCAAGGCAAGTCGGTCGGGCAGACAAACATCATCGCTGTCCATCCGCATGACAAACTCACCATCACAATAGGCAAGACCGGCGTTCAGCGCATGGGCTAATCCACCATTTGTCGGTAAGGCAAGGATGGTTAAATCCGGCCCGCGTCCATCGGCACCATACTTTAAAATCACCTCGTGTTGGTCTTTGCCCACCTCGCCATCGAGAACGAGCACAATCCGATCAGGCGAGACCGTCTGCGCGTAAAGGCTTTCAAGTGATTCAGCGAGATGTTCGGCTTTTTCGCCTTTATGGCTCGACATCAGAACATTCACGCCATTTTTCTGGCGAACGGATGCTTTACTGTTTTGACCTTCAATCATCGTGCGCCCCTCTTGGATAAAACGACGGCCGGAGTTTTTAGGAGGATAACAGCATCGCCCCAGAGGCTGAGTTTGGACACATAGGTCTGGTCCAAAGCCACGCGCTGAGCATAGCTGACATCATTGCGTCCGCTGATCTGCCAAAGGCCTGTGATGCCGGGACGAACGGAAAGATAATCTTCCTCAGCGTTGCCATAATGACGGAGCTCGCCTTCTGTGACGGGTCTCGGTCCTACTAGGCTCATTTCGCCGAAGAGAACGTTGATCAATTGCGGCAGTTCATCAAGGCTCGTGCGCCGAAGGAAGCGGCCAATCGGAGTAATACGAGGATCAAAAGTGAGCTTCTGCTCCTGTTGCCACTCGTGGTCAGCCTCGGGATGAAGAGTGAGATATTCGTCAAGGCAACGGTCGGCACCCAAAATCATCGTTCGGAATTTAAGGCACCCGAAAGGTACACTGTACCGCCCTACCCGGCGATGGCGATAAAAAACCGGCCCACCATCGAGAGCAACCAAGAGGCTAATAACCAGAAACACGGGTGCCAAAATCACCACCAGAAATGCGGCACCGATAATATCGATCAAACGCTTAAAGAGATGGGTTATCTGACGCCTATGCCGAAGCAAAGCTTCGCCGCGCCGTTGAGCTTCGACTGACGACATTCCGGCCTCCCTTTTACTGGATGATCAAACACACCGGAACAACGCTTGATGAGCGGATTTCGCCGCCAGTAGAGTTACGTATCAAAGCTTCTACTTACGTTGACGCTTCTTGATGGCTAGGAATAATGACGTTTCATGCTTATTGGTGGGTCCGTCCCGCCCCTTGGAATCCCATGATTTTTCACCGTGACTTGACAGATGAAGCCGTCAGAGCCGCGCTGAGACGATGTCTCCTGCTTTTTGCCGGTCATGTACGTTACAAGATTTTCGGGCGTCTCGATTGCCGCTCGGGTCGACGAATGAAGCGGAACAATCGGGTGTTTTTCGCCAATGAAGCCGACGCGAGGGCTGAGGGTTTCAGACCATGTGGGCATTGCATGCGGAAGGATTATGCTGTGTGGAAGGCGGCGCAGCCATGTTCTGCCCCCCTGCCCCGCCCGACAAAACTCGTGTAAAACGTTAGAAGTGGCGTGATTGAGAATACAGGAATTGACAGTGGCGAAGAAACCGAGCCTCGCTTTCGTAAACAGCGATACCGATGAGGCGCAAACGGCCGGCGCGCGGCTTCGCGCTCGATATGGTGAAACGGCGCCCGAGGCGGCCGATATTGTTGTAGCGCTGGGCGGCGACGGTTTGATGCTCGCAACGCTGCACCGTTTGATGGGAACGGGAAAACCCATCTATGGAATGAACCGTGGTTCCGTAGGCTTCCTCATGAACGAGTATTCAGAGGATGCGCTGTGCGAAAGGCTGACGGCTGCGGCGCGAAGCGTGGTCCATCCGCTTTTAATGAAGGTGACGGATTCAACCGGTGCGACGCATGACGCCCGCGCAATCAACGAAGTATCGGTTTTTCGGCAATCCTATCAGGCTGCCAAATTGAAAATTTCAATTGATGGACGTCCGAGGCTCGACGAATTGGTGGCCGATGGAATTTTGGTGGCAACGCCCGCTGGGTCGACCGCTTATAATTTATCCGCGAACGGACCCATTCTCCCGCTGAATGCACCGATGCTCGCGCTGACCCCCATCTCCCCTTTTCGCCCAAGACGCTGGCGCGGCGCGATACTACCCGATACCGCCCAGATCTGCCTTGAAGCGCTAGAAACAGACAAACGTCCCGTCAACGCGGTCGCTGACCATGTCGAATTTCGCTCCGTGACCCAAGTCAGCGTTTCAATCGATCGGTCTGTTGATCTCGTTATGCTGCATGACCCCGGTCATAGCCTTGATGAGCGGATTTTGCGGGAACAATTTGGCTCTTAATCTATCGATCAAGCGGCCTGCGCGGACAAATTCGATGGATTCATCGCTGTATGAGCAAGTGCCGACTCGAATTCAGGCACCATGGCAGCAGGCAGCCCAACAATATCCAGAAGGCGCGTAAAGGCACGACGATCCTTCCGGCTCAACATCGATTCAATATCGATAATGGAAACGTCCGAAAGGACAGACAATATGCCAGCAGCAACTTCGGTCGCACCGCTCGATAGCGAAAGCCTAATAAGCTGCGGCGTGATCCGATCAAAGCGAAGAAACGAAGCGATATAGGATTCGCGCACGGAGGACTCCGATGCCCAAAGCAGCGCGATAATGGCTTGATCAATCGCGATAGCGTCCTGCTTGTCGCCCATCATTTCAAAGATAGCCCGAAGCCGGGCTGCCGCCAATGCTGCCCACACATCTTCATTCGCTTCCACCCGCGCTTCGACCGCACAGAGCAATGGTTCGCTCGCGCTGAACCGCTCAACAATGCGAATAAGCGAGAAGGGGGCAATCATCGCGGTCGAATTACGAACCAATAGGATCAGTGCATCCTCCTCACCCATCTCAGCTAAAACTGCCGAAACGGGGGCTGCAACATTCGCTGAACGTACAAGCGCCGCATGGCACGGCTCATTGCCGATCATCGCTAAATCGACGAGCGATTCGATGGGCAAATAGGGTATAAGTTCCGACAAATGTCGCGCGGCCTGATGGGAACGTTCAGCCTGTTCTTTATTCATCGGACGTCTCCGGCTTGGCAAATTGGGAAAGATTAAGCGGCTTGACAGGACGCGGCGCAGCCGTACGCGTTCGAGGCAATGGCGAATTTACTTCGCCTTTGCCATGATCGATTGAATGCGTCTGCGCACTAAGCGTTGCGGCTGCCCCACGCGGGAAATAGGAAGGATTCTCCGCGGAGAATGTATCAGGTTCCTTCCACATCGCGCCAACGACCGGGTTAAGCGGTGCAACTGAACCGACATTTCTGAACAGGCTGAACAAAGCAGGGCCGTCAGGGTGGGCGTAAGCCAACGGGGCCAAGGGACGATCATCCTCACCCCCAACGAAAGCTGACGCGGGAAGCGGCGCATCGGGCGCGCTGGCATGAAGACGAGTTAGTAAATCGCGAACATCGCCTACGGACTTTGCTTTGCCCGACGCGGCATCATAAAATAGCGCCGGATTAGATTTTGCAGCATCAGGAAACAGCGCTGACGCGGCAACGCCAGGATCGGTTTCGCTTTTGCGGAGTAAACCGGCAGCGCCATTCGCTCCCAGAACATGGGCGATGTAAAGATCGGCAGCATCAGGCTTGCGACCCAAGGCATCCGAAAGGCTAGCGGCATTGGATTTGGTTAATGCTCCCGCAAGAAGACTGGAGGTTTTTGGATCTGATCGAAGCTTGAGAATTTCCGACCTCATATCGGCGTCTGGCACGTCGAACTTGCCGGATTTTGTTTCTACAATAGCCGAAGCGTAACGCTGCAACCCAAGACGAGGCCCTGCCTCTTTTAGCGTTTTGAGCCAAGTTTGCTCGACAAACTGGAATAATCCCGTTGCACTGGAACTGGAGGCCTTCGCGGATGGATCGAGTGATGATTCTTGGCGGGCCGTCTTAACAAGATACGAAAAATCAGTACCACTCTTCTCAGCACCCTCTCTGATAGCACCAATGACGGTGGATGCGCCTTCTTTGGCACCCCCCTTTGGCGCTGCCGGCGTGGTAAAGAGCATGAACATGAAAGCCCTCGATTCTTCATACCGCCAACCAAGTGGCTAAGCCTACAATCGCAAATTGTGGTAAACAAAGTCTAAAGAAACCAAGCGCGCTGATCGGCTCATGAAAAAGCTCTCTTTCCTTGCTGACCTGACCAACACGGATCCCAATGCTTTGGCAGACGCGGATATGGTGTTAATTGATGCGCTTAAGTTAAAAAAATCGAATCTGTTGCCAGATGCGAATCGTCGACTTGTGCCGGTGATTGAGGCTGCTCATCATCCGTCGTCCAAAGTGGCGCTTGAAGCAGCGATGACGGTTCGACCTAGCGTCGTTGCACTACGCGGCCTGTTCGGCGTTCCGGATATCCAGCAAATCTCGTCGCGCCTTGCTGTTGAGGAAGCGGAGCGAGACTGGGGGGACGGAGAGGTCAAAATCCTCGCGGTTATGGGTGATACGGCGGCATCCATCCGCGCACTGACGATTCCTTGGCCGAAACTACACCGCTTAGCGGGGTTTATTTTTTCTCCCCTTCGCTTGCAGTCCGTTTTGACGCAAGAGGCGGCTACAACCCTCGAACGCTGGCCCGACCCCTTGCGGCTAGGCCGCAGCCTAACAGTTCTGATGGCAAGCGACATCGGCGTGCCTGCCTATGAATGGCTCTTGCCCGATCACAATGGAACAGAAGCGAGAGAATTGGCGCAGCGGGATGGCTTTTAAGGCATCGTTACAGGAACCGCCGGAACGCCCGATCAAGCCTAGCCGCCTTTGGGTCGTGTAATCGAAAACAAGTCATCGGCTACGGTATAATCAGAATAGCCACAACGGGCGATGGTACCTGCCGCGACAAGATCGAAGCGGCCATCCTTAATATAGGCTTCGTCAATGTGAACACCGACAACATGGCCCAGGACAAGAAAGGAATTGGCATCCTTGCCATCTGAATCCTTTAACGCAATGATATCGACAAGGCGACATTCCAGCGCAACAGGCGATGCCTTGACGCGCGGGGCTTTTATGAGACGCGAGGGAGCCGTCTCAAGGCCCGCATAGTCGAATTCGCTCTCGCCTCGGGGAAGGGGCGCCGATGTCGCGTTCATCGCATCGCGCAACGCGTAGGTCACGAGATTGCAAACAAATTCGCGGGTTTCAGCGACGAAGGCGACCGAATCTTTCCGTCCCTCGCTGGCAAAGCCAATGATGGGTGGGCGGGACGAGAAGGCATTAAAAAACGAATAGGGTGCTAGATTGACAGCGCCTTTTGCATCGCACGCACTGATCCAGCCGATGGGGCGTGGAGCGACAATAGCTTTAAAAGGATCATGCGGGAGACCGTGAGCATAGGTGATGGTGTCGTAAAACATCGCTCAATCCTGGGGTTTAAAAGCAGTAACGATCTCTTCAAGCGACGGGCGTGGCCTATCGATGGGCGGCTCGGTTGGGCGACCAATGTGAATAAAGCCCGCGATACGCTCCTCTGTTAAAACGCCGAGCGAAGACAGGACCTCTTTGTCATAGGCAAACCATTCAGTGAGCCAAGCCGTCACGAAGCCCATCGCATTGGCGGCAATGGTCAAAGCCATGCAAACGGCTCCGGCGGAAAGCTGCTGCTCCCATTCCGGAATCTTGACGTGTGGGGCACTCTTGCTCACGACGGCTACAACCAGCGGTGCCCGCGCCAGACGGTTTGCCTCAAGCGCTACCATTTCCTCGGTAGCTTCCGGTCGAATCACACGAAAGCGCTGACTAATCAGGGCTCCGGCGTAATGGCGCGCCTCGCTTTCAAACAGAATAAACCGCCATGGCGTGAGCTTGCCATGATCAGGAACACGCAAGGCGATACGCAAAAGCCGATTACGCTCCTCAACCGTTGGCCCGGGGCCCGTCATCAGATGCGGGGCGACCGATCGGCGGATTTCTAACTGGGTCAACGTGTCAGCCATGTAGGGTACTCCTTTTTGTCTTTCAATCCCCTTGCCTGATCGCACGTCGTCGTCAAGGTGGCTTTTGATACAGGGCGGCTCATGATCATTGACGCCGCCGCTCGGCCTGTGCTCTTGCTCTTCGCCATGTTCAGCATAATTAGGCTTATCTTTGTGGTGATGATTGCTGTCGTAGCGGGACCAATCCGCGCCGACGAGGGCACGCCTGACACTGAACTCACGCTATCAGCGCATCTTGAGACTGATCGGGCGATGATCCGCGATGGCTTGGTCTGGCGTATCTATGCCGACCCGACAGATGGAACGCCAGCGCGTTTCGTTGAACAATCGGACGCTCCATCGCCGGTTTTTCATCTGCCGCCCGGAGCTTATTTTGTCCACGCTGCCTATGGGTTATCGGGGACAACCCAGCGCGTGGTACTCGGATCAAGTGCCGCAAAAGAAACCATCTCTATCAGCGCCGGGGCATTGATTTTGAATGCGATGGTGGGCGACAGCCCGATTCCGGATGCCAAAGTCCGATTTAGCATCTTCGTTGCCGTCGGCACCGATCCAGAAGGGCGTTTGGTTGCAGACAATATCAAACCCGGGGCCTTGATCCGCTTGCCTGTTGGCTCTTATCGGGTTGTATCGACCTATGGCGACACCAATGCCATCACGAGCGCAGATCTGACCGTTGAGCCCGCCAAGCTCGTCAAAGCTATTTTGCGACACCGAGCGGCAACGGTAACGCTAAAACTCGTCAATAATTTGGGTGGCGAGGCGTATGCCGGGACCAACTTTAGTGTTCTAACGCCGGGCGGCGATACGATCCGTGACCTCGTAGGGGCCTTTCCGTCACTCATTTTGGCGGAAGGCGATTACTTCCTCATCGCACGCAACAACGGCAAAGTGTTTACAAGCGAATTCAAAGTCCGCAGCGGCATTGATCAGGACATCGAGATTTTGGCGCGATAAACCCATCCACTATGCGGCTTTCCACCGAAGCGACATGCAAGAAAGCCCTGCATCCACCTTGGCAATCTCGGACGTGGCAAGCGGTACAACATGATAGCCCTCCGCTTGCAACATGGTGATTGTCTTCGGGAAGGCGCTGCCAACAAAAACCCGATCATTGATGCGAAGCGCATTGGCCGCTCCCTCTTCGCCATCCGGGGTAAAGAGAAGGCGCAACCCCTCGAATACACCACCTGCCGCCAATCGTTTGGTCGAAAGCACAGTGTTTTCATCGAGCAAGGAACAGTCTGACTTGAAATGCAGCACATTTGGCGGTGTGCGAACGATGACGGGGGTTTTGCCCAATGTCTTGAGGCAATCGGCAAGGGCTGCGGCTCCCGCCTCATTGGTCCGATCCGACAGGCCGATCAAGACGCTGTCTTGAAGGACAAGAATATCGCCACCGTCCGCAAAGCCGGGCTCGGGGAGATCAAGCACACGGGTGAACCGCTTTTTCAGCACAGGGGCCATCTCGGCGGCTTCACCAAAGCGGCTCGCCGCACCCGGCCGCATCACAATTGCGCCTTCGGTAAACACCAGCGAGGGATCCTCGACAAACATCGAATCAGGAAACGCTTCGAGCGACGGCAAGGTTTCAACCGTCACGCCCGCGGCCTCGAGGGCAACGACATAGGCCGCGTGTTCCGCCAAAACCTTGGCATAATCGGGTGCACCGATATCGACGGCGCGCAAGCCGTTGACGATCCCGTGACATGGCGTACGGACGATGGCA
>CANCAR010000062.1 GCA_947374125.1 Hyphomicrobiales bacterium
TTTCGCCTCGCCAAAGGCGGTAATGGCGGGTTCGGCAATGCCTATTTCGCAACCTCGACCAACCGCTCACCCCGCCGGGCAAATTCCGGCCTTGAGGGCGAAGAGCGCTGGATTTGGCTGCGCCTTAAACTGATCGCTGATGCCGGTCTTGTTGGCCTACCCAATGCGGGTAAATCGACCTTTTTGGCCAGCGTGACATCGGCAAAGCCCAAAATTGCGGATTATCCATTTACGACCCTTCATCCGGGCTTGGGAGTGGTGAGGGTCGATGAGCGCGAATTTGTACTCGCCGATATTCCGGGTCTCATTGAGGGGGCGCATGAAGGCTTAGGCCTTGGAGATCGCTTTTTAGGCCATGTCGAACGCTGCCGGGTTCTGCTGCATTTGGTGGATGCGACGTGCGAGCATGCGGGCAAAGCCTATAAGATCGTCCGTGCTGAGCTTGACGCCTATGGCAATGGCCTTGAGGAAAAGTCGGAAATCGTCGCCTTATCGAAAGCCGATGCGGTTACACCAGAGGTTCTGAAAGAGCAAAAGGCGCGGCTAAAGCGGGCAACCAAGCGGGAGCCTCTGATTGTGTCAGCGGCTACAGGGCAAGGCGTGCAGGATGCTTTACGCGCGATTCTGGCGGTTGCGGCTGAAAAGCGTGCCGAGGAAATAGCCGCCGCAAAACCTGCCGAGGCTTGGCATCCATGAAGATTTGGCATCCATGAAGATTTGGCATCCATAAGGATTCAGTAGGGATGACGACGTTACCCGATTTTTCAGGCTTTAGGCGGGTGGTCATTAAAGTGGGTTCGTCTTTACTCGTCGACCCCGTCAATGGCCTGCGCGCCGAATGGCTGGCTGCCCTTGGTGATGACATTGCCGCCTTGCGCGCGCGCGGCGCCGATGTGATTGTGGTTTCATCAGGCGCGATTGCGCTTGGGCGCGGCGTGCTGGGACTGTCGCGCGGCGTTTTGAAGCTTGAGGAAAGCCAAGCTGCTGCAGCCGTCGGTCAGATTGCACTTTCCAAAGCTTGGGCCGAGGTTTTGGGTGAACGCGGCATAACGACCGGGCAAATTCTGGTGACGCTTGGCGACACCGAAGAACGCCAACGGTATCTGAACGCTCGTGCCACAATTGGTAGATTGCTTGACCTCAAGGCGTTGCCGGTTGTGAACGAAAATGACACAGTGGCCACCAATGAAATCCGCTACGGCGATAATGATCGCTTGGCGGCGCGGGTTGCCACCATGGCAGGTGCCGATTTGCTGGTTCTGCTCTCCGACATTGATGGGCTCTATACCGCTCCACCAGGGTCAAACCCGGATGCGAAGCTCATCCCGGTCATTCCCCGCATCACCGCCGAGATCGAGGCGATGGCGGGCGGTGCGGCTTCGGAATTTTCGCGCGGTGGTATGCGGACTAAAATCGAGGCTGCTAAAATAGCAACCACCGGCGGTACGCATATGGTGATTGCCGATGGCCGTGTACGCCATCCGCTACAAGCCATTTTGGATGGCAAGGCCTGTAGCTGGTTCTTGACCGGATCCAACCCCGTCTCGGCAAGAAAGACTTGGATTGCCGGGGCTTTGGAACCCAAGGGCGTGCTTCATCTCGATACGGGGGCCGCGAGTGCTATCCGTTCTGGCAAGAGCCTTTTGCCAGCGGGCGTGAAGCGCATTGATGGTGTGTTCGAACGCGGCGATGCGGTGGTGATGCGCGCACCCGATGGCGGCGAATTGGGCCGGGGGCTTATTGGGTATGATTCATCTGAAACTGCACTTCTCGCGGGACGCTCCTCCCGCGACATCTCCGAGCTTTTGGGATATGCTGGACGGCCAGAACTTATTCACCGCGACGATATGGCGCTCGGCAGCGCTTGAGGATGAGACACTATGCTAAGGGTTGCGTCAGAGCAGACGGATGGCCATTCGCTTGACGGCTTGATGGCGGATATGGGTCGGCGCGCGCGGGCGGCAGCACGCATATTGGCCAATGCTCCAGCCCATCAAAAAGATGCTGCGCTTATCGCCGCCGCCCGAGAACTCCGGCGTCAGACGGCAGCGTTACTTGCCGCCAATGTGATGGATATGGACGATGCCATCACGAAGGGTGTCAAAGGCGCGTTTCTGGATCGTCTGACGCTCACGGATAATCGCATTGAGGCGATCGCAAAAGCGGTTGAGGACATCGCCGCCTTGCATGATCCGGTTGGTCGAGTGCTGGCGGAATGGACACAACCGAACGGGTTGCGGTTTGAACGCGTTTCGACGCCGCTCGGCGTGATCGGGGTGATTTTTGAGAGCCGTCCCAACGTCACGGCGGATGCCGGAGCGCTTTGCCTTAAAAGCGGTAATGCCGCGTTGTTACGGGCGGGCTCCGAGAGCTTTCGGACCTCATCGGTTATCGCGGAAGCGATGCGGGCAGGCCTATTGGCCGTAGGATTACCGGAAGACGCCATCAAGCTTGTACCCACGCGGGATCGCGAGGCGGTAGGTCTTATGCTTGCGGGCTTAGATGGGAATATCGATGTGATCGTCCCGCGCGGCGGGAAGAGCCTCGTCGCACGCGTCCAAAGCGAGGCCAGGGTGCCAGTTTTTGCGCATCTTGAGGGTATTTGCCACGTCTATGTGCATACAAAAGCCGATCTCGCTATGGCGGTTTCGGTGGTGCTCAATGCCAAGCTGCGCCGTACGGGCGTGTGCGGCTCGGCGGAGACTTTGCTGATCGATAAAGCCGTTGCTCAGACGCATGTGAAGCCCTTGGTTCTCGCTTTGCTTGAGAAAGGTTGCGAGGTCCGCGGCGACGCTGCAACAATGGCCGTTGATTCCCGTGTGACGCCCGCCAGTGAAATAGACTGGAGCACCGAATATCTCGATGCAATCATCGCCGTGAAAGTCGTTGATGATCTCGACGCTGCTATCGATCATATTGAAAGGTTTGGCTCCCACCATACCGAATCGATTATTACAGACGATGCATCCGCCGCCGAGGCGTTTCTCGCCCGTGTCGATTCGGCCATTGTGCTGCACAATGCCTCAACGCAATTTGCCGATGGCGGCGAATTTGGCTTTGGTGCGGAGATTGGAATCGCGACGGGCCGGATGCATGCCCGTGGCCCTGTTGGCGTCGACCAACTTACCTCGTTCAAATATCGCGTGCATGGCTCGGGCCAGACGCGCGCTTGATCGGTTACGCGTGGGGTAAAACACCGCTGAGCGCAATTCCGAGCGCTGAGAGATAGGCAACACTCCAAAGCGCCGACCGCAATGTGGCTTTATCTCCAAGATAGGCCAAAACGTATCCCACTCGGGCCAAGACGAAAATAACCGCTAGGGCATCGACCATTGGCTGCGGGGCATCGGTCCACACCGCGATGAACAAGGCCGAGAGGAAGACCGGCAAGGCCTCATAGCAATTCAGATGGGCGGCATAAGCGCGCCGACGGCGGCCTTCCAGCGTTTGCATCCACTGCCGTGGCTCGCGGTTTTCATAGCCCGAACCGGCTTTCGCAAAGCCTACAGTCACCACGGGCATGATAACGACGATCAAGAGGCACCAAGCGGCTATCGGCATAGCAAAAACTCCAAGGGGAATACCCTGATTACGGGTTATAGGCCGATCCGGTTCACTGCTTTTGTCAATTGATTCATACTGAGCGCTTGCGGCAAAGCTTTCTTCATGGTTGATCGCCATGCTTAACCGTATGGATAGGAACAGTACATTGTGGATGGTGGAAGGTCACCGGTGGCGGGTTTGAAGGCATTATTACCGAGTGAAGCCTATCGCGAACAGGTTGCCTCGGGCGCGCTTGAACCCGATTTGTCGCAACGGCGAGCCCTTGAACGCATGGATGCTCTATGCCGGAGCCTCGCTGAAATGGAAGACAAAGGCAGCCGATTGTTCGGCCTTCTCCGGCCCAAAGCCGCCGATGCCCCCAAAGGGCTTTATCTTTGGGGTTCCGTCGGACGGGGCAAAACCATGCTGATGGATTTGATGCTTGAGGCAGCGCCAGTCGCCAAGAAGAAGCGTGTGCATTTTCAGGCCTTTATGGCGGATGTTCATGATCGAATTTTTCGCTTTCGTGAAAGCATCAAGCGGGGGCAACGGAAGGATGCCGACCCCATTGTGCCAGTCGCCGAAGAGATCGTGAGCGAAACTCGCCTGTTATGTCTCGATGAATTCGCGGTTACCGATATTGCTGATGCGATGATTCTCGCCCGCCTTTTCAAGGCGCTGTTTTCGAAGGGTCTCGTTCTGGTCACTACCTCCAATGTCGAACCGGACAGGCTTTATGAAGGCGGCCTTAACCGCGCCCTGTTTCTGCCCTTTATCGCCGCGCTCAAACACCATGTCGGCATTATCGAAGTCGATGCGCGCACTGATTATAGGCTTGAAAAGCTTGGCGGATCGCCGGTGTACCACGTGCCAGCCGACGTTAAGGCAAAACGAGAATTGGATGCGGCGTTTCGCTCCTTGCTTGGAGGCGTGAGCGCAACGTCCGAAGCGCTACTGATCAAAGGCCGAACCCTACTCGTACCAAGCGCGGGCAACGGGGTCGCTCGATTTCCTTACGAAGATCTATGCAAGGCAGCGCTTGGCAATCTCGATTTTCTAGCGATTGCCAAGGCGTTTCATACGGTGATGATCGACGATATTCCCGTCATCAACCCTGAGAACCGCAACGAGGCCAAACGCTTCATCGCGCTGATCGACGCGCTATATGATCAAAGCGTGCAGCTTTATGCCTCCGCTGCTGCCGAACCGTCAGAGCTCTATCGCGCGGATAGCGGTCGCGAGGCCTTTGAATTTGACCGCACCGCGTCGCGGTTGATTGAAATGCAATCGGACGATTACCGCGCTTTGCCGCATGGGGCGCGGGTTGCATCAAAGGTGTGAGAGGCTACCTTTATTGAAATGGATGGGCGGTCAGAGAGATTTCTAAAGCCTCGATATCGTTCAAGCCAAACCCGAATTGCTGAAAAAAGCGGGCTTTGTCTCGTCCTTGGGGGTGATCGGGGTTGAGAAGGTAAAGCCGGATTTTATGATTTGGAATGTAGGGAAGTGGCATTTGCTTTTCTGAGTTTGCTTTTTTCTAAGGTCAGCACGCATGGAACCGGATCAACAAACTCAACTTCGCAATACAAAGACGTATTCACCCAATCAACAATCGTGCCTTGCGATCCCTGTGGAATAGCTTTTCCTTCCCACTGAGTATCGGCAAGCAAAACGACATAATCCAGCTCACGCAAAACAGCCGCAGAGTGCGGCTCCGCACTGCGCTTTGCTAATAATTGCAAGAACCCCCTAGCCATTATTTATGTCTCGCAACTTAGAACAATCGCAAAGCTTGATTAGCACATATTCCACGTTATGTCATGGTGATCTGTAAAAATGGGTCTTTCAGAAATTCTCACTCAGGCCGCGGCAGCCAGAATATGGCCGAATTAAACGTCTCGACGATCCGCTGTCACAGAGGTTTGGCCTCGGCCAATACCTGAGCCCTCAAAGAAATCGGTAGGTCTTCAGGCGTTACCAAATCAACCCGGCATCCCAGTAAGTCCTCTAATTCGACTTGCAATCCCCCAAGATCGAAAAGCGTGGCACCGGGTAGAGCATCAACCAGCAGATCAATATCACTCAGCTCATGGTCTTTTTTGGAAAGAGCAGAGCCGAATAGTCGTGGATTTTTCACAGGAAATCGCCCTGCCAAGGCTTTGACCTCGTCGACTTTACCTAAAAGTGCTGCCGAAGGCTTCATATCAAGCGCCCTTCCTGAGGAAGGCATCATAATTCCCTCCGGACTGCCTTGCAATATAGCGCCTCACGCAGGCCAAGGCAGCGAGTAGGTCTTCACATTGGTGAAGAATTTCATCGCCTCCAGCACGCCTTCTTTAATGCCATTGCCGGAATCCTTGATGCCGCCGAAAGGTGACATTTCAATGCGGTAGCCCGGCACTTCCCAGATGTTTACGGTGCCGACGTCGAGCCCTTCGATAAAGGCGGTGATGCGATCGAACCGGTTGGTGCAAACGCCTGAGGAAAGCCCGAAGGCGGTCGAGTTTGAAATCGCGATCACCTTTTCGACGTCGTTCGGCACACGAATAATGGGAATGATCGGCCCGAAGGTTTCTTCCAGCACAAGTTCAGAAGCGTGCGGCACAAAATCGACCACGATGGGCGGCAAAAGCGCTCCTTCGCGTTTCGGATGGTAGAGAATTTTCGCGCCCTGTTCTTCCGCCATCAACACGCGTCGCTCAAAGAGCGCCGCGGCTTGTTCGTGAACCACTGTGCCCAGATCCGTATCCGGGTTCATCGGGTCGCCAAATTTAATCTTTTTTGCCTTTGCGAGAACCTTTTCAACGAAAGCGTCGGCGACACCTTCCATAACCAGAATGCGTTTTACAGCGGTGCAACGCTGGCCCGAATTTTTTGTGGCCCCTTGGACGGCGAGCTCAGCGGCTTTATCAAGCTCTTCATCGGAGAGATCGTCGCAAATGATCAGCGGGTCGTTGCCCCCCAGTTCAAGGGCTGCCCGCTTATAGCCGGCTTTGTTGGCAATCATTTTTCCTACTTTTACCCCGCCCGTGAAGGTGATGAGCGAAATATCGGGATTGGTGATCATTTCATCGCCAATATCATCGGGCATACCGGTTACCATTTGCACCATTTCGGGCGGCAATCCGGCCTCATAGAGGATATCGGCCAAGGCTAAGGCGGTTAGAGGCGTCAATTCGGTTGGCTTGCACACGACGCAATTATTGGTCGCAATCGCGGGTGCTAATTTGTGCGACACCATATTGAGCGGATGGTTGAACGGCGTAATGGCGGAAATCGCTCGAACCGGTTCGCGCTTGGTATAGATTTTACGCGATTTACCGTGTGGGGTCAGGTCGCAGGAAAAAATCTGTCCGTCGTCCAGAATGGCAAGCTGACCTGCGAGCATAAAAACGTCATAGGCTCTGCCGCATTCGTAGAGCGAATCCTTCAGCGAGATGCCGAGCTCGCTGGTGATCAAGGGCGCGAGCGTGTCTTTGCGGGAATTAATCAATTCGGCGGTACGGAATAGGATTTTCTGACGTTCATAGCGGGTCAACTTCGGCTTATAATTGGCCGCAATCCTGAAGGCCTCGCGCGCGTGCTCGGCGCGGCCTGCGGGTACGGTACCGATGATTTCGTTGGTATAGGGGTAGTGGACGTTCACCACCGCATCCGTTGAAACGTGCTTGCCACCAATCCGCATGGCTTCCTTAATGATTTTGCTCATATCACTCACTCTGCTTTGTTGCAGCCGACGAAAAACGCGTCGAAATTTCTCAACCCCTCAGGCAGTGGGCTGACGGGTCCATTGATAAAAAACGGCACGCGCTGCTCGGTTAAACCGCCATGAGACCGTAGGGGCACGTCAAGGCCAGAGAGATCATGTGCTTTTGCCGACGTGCCAATGACTTTCGATTTGTTCGGACCACCCGAAATGGCGACAAGATCGCCTGTCCTGTCCGGCGGCAAACCGAAGCGGGCGCAGGCGTCAGCCTTTTCGAGCACGAGGTCGATGCCCGACAACCCGCGAACATACTGGCCAACGGCGGAGGCTTCGGCGCCATAGAGATAGATCGCGGCGTAGGACCCGAGCGCACCGTGGTGCACAACATAAGGGTCGGTAATGGGCAGGATGACCTTGGTTTTGCCCGCGCCGAATGTGGTATCGAGCGCATCCTGCAAATAGAGCACATCCGGTTTGCCGTCAGGTGTGTGCTTGTCATTCATGCCGTGATCGGCGGTGATGATGAGCGTTACGCCAAGGGCATCGAGTTCGCCGACATAGCGGTCGAACATGGCGTAGAACTCAAGGGCACCCTGCTCGGTGGGACCGAATTTGTGCTGGATGAAATCGGTCGTTGAGAGATAGACGAGATCGGGCTTCATCTGAGGGATGAGTTTAACGCCGGCGGCGAAGACAAATTCGGATAGCGCGCCGGAATAAACATCCGGCAGGGCCATACCCCAGGCTGAACACGGGTCTGAAATGCCATTGGCTTCAACGGTCGCAAGATTCGCCTTTTCAGACGAGAAAGCGATGGCTGTTCCATCATAGAGAAGGCCTTTAGACAGCAGAAGACGCAGCTTGTCTTTTGCCGTCACCATCAAAATGCGCGCACCCGCCTTTTGGAACTCGGCGAAAATAGTGGGCGCGCGGAGCCATTTTGGATCGTTCATCATCGTCTCAAGGCCCGTATCCGGGTCGATCAGATAATTACCGCAAATCCCATGCACTTCTGGCGGGCGACCGGTGACGATGGAGAGATTGTTCGGATTGGTGAAACTCGGGATCACGCTGTCGGCGCGGTATTCGCCGCCTTTGCCAATCAGTTTTTCCAAATTCGGCATCAGGCCGCGCTTGCGGGCTTCATCCGTGTAGGCGGGTTCGGAGCCATCCAAACAGATGACCACAAGCGTGCGTTTTGGCCAGTTAAATACGCGGCCATTGATGGTGATGGGAGCTTTGTTCATTTTTTTAATCCGCTGGCGTGAGATCGGAAACATTCATGGCTTTGAGCGTCGCTTGAGTCGCATCGACGAGCATTTCCATGACTTCCCAATCGAGTGCGCCCATATTGCCGACGCGGAAACTCGGCTTTTTGGTAAGTTTTCCGGGATAAATGATGAAGCCGCGCTGCTTTAGGCCCTCGTAGAACGTCGTGAAATCAAAATTAGGATCGCGAGGGGTAGCAAAGGTCTGAATAATCGGGCCTGTTTCATTGTCGCCGAGAAGCGGGGACAGACCGATGCGGCGCATACCGTCGCGCAGCGTCTTTGCCGTCTTTTTGTAACGCGCTAGACGCCCCGGAGCGCCGCCTTCGGCCGCGTGTTGCTCCAGCGCTACGGCAAACGCCACTAAGATATGCGTTGGCGGGGTAAAGCGGAATTGGCCGCTTTTCTGCATGTAAGCCCATTGCTCGTAGAGATCGAGGGATAGCGAATGCGAATGCCCTTGCGAGGCTTCCAGAAGATCGCGTCGCGCGATGATATAGGTAAAGCCAGGTAAACCTTCGATGCATTTATTGGCCGAGGAGATCACGACATCGATGCCCATGCGCTTCATCGAAATATCCATGGCACCAAAGCTCGACATCGCATCGAGGATTACGATACAGCCAGCCTTTTGGGCAACCGCTGCAATGTCTTCAATCGGGTTGACGATGCCGCTGGTGGTTTCGCATTGAACCATGAAAACCGCGCCAATATCCGGATTGGCTTGCAACAGCGCTGCTACTTCGTCGGCAGAGGGGGCTTCTAACTCATCGGTCTCGTAGCTGATAAAATCGCGGTTCATATAGGCAAGCGCTTTGATCGCGCGCTCCCCGTAGGCGCCATTGGTCAGCATCAAGGTCTTCTTGTCCTTCGGCGTGAAAGAGCCAAGGGCTGCCTCAACGCCATACGAACCTGATCCTTGTAGCAACACGCATTCAAAGCCATTGGCGGCGTCGGCTATGTCGAGCAATTGCTCGCGAATGCCAGCAACAATCGCGCGTAAATCCGCGTCCCAAGAACCCCAATCTCGTAACATGGCCGTTTTCACCGCAGGCGTTGTCGTCAAGGGGCCCGGTGTGAGCAGATAGGGGGTAGTTTCTTGGCCCTCAGGTCCGCGAAATTCTCTCGTCATAGCGATGATACCCTCTGTGAGGCAGATGCGATGCAATCGACACTAACCTTAGTCGAAGCTTGCGTTCAGTTCTATGGGATTGAAAGGGGCAAGGTGTAGGAATGATGGTGCCAGCCGCACTAAAAGTAGGATTTAGCGTTGCCGGATCAGGCGCGACCTGCCTACTATCGCTCCATCGTTTTCCTCGAAGTGGCGTATCATGTCCTCAGAAGCAAGCCATCTGCAATCCCGTACGATGCTCGGGATCGGCTATGCTTTGGCCGGCTTTTCGATTTTTTCGATACAGGATGCGACGGTCAAATGGCTGGTAACCTCGTTGCCGGTTTGGGAAGTCCTGTTTCTCCGAAGTATTTTGATTGTTATAGGCTGCCTAGCGATAACAGGACCGCGACGTTTGGTTGAGATCGCGACAGGTCCCAACCGAAATGCGCTGCTTATCCGCACAGCTTTAATTCTGACGGCCTGGCTTGCCTATTTTACCGCCTCGCGCTCGCTGCATTTGGCAGAACTGGTAACAATCTATTTCTCGACCCCCATTTTTGCCGTGGTTCTGTCTGTTTTTGTGCTGAAGGAAACGGTTGGTCTTGCGCGTTGGGCAGCAACGCTTGTCGGTTTTACTGGCGTGGTTATCGCCGCCTCACCTGCGGGGGCGGTTCACTTTGTTCCGGTTATTTTGGTCCTGATCGCCGCTTTTTCTTGGGCCTGGACGAATATTTTGGTTCGCATGATCAGCAGCAAGGAGTCCTCGCTGAATCTGATGTTGGCGAGCAATGCGGGCGTCGTTGTGGTGTGTGTTCTAACGCTGCCGTTTGTCTGGGTAACGCCTGACCTTTTTAGTCTGCTTCTGATCCTGATGCTTGGGCTCGTTGGGGCATCGGGGCAGTTTCTCTTGTTTGAAGGCTATCGGCTCGCGCCCGCCTCTGCCGTTGCACCATTCGAATATATCACCTTGATCTGGTCGTTTGGCTGGGGCTTTTTGATCTGGGGCGATTGGCCGCCGCTTGCTGTTTTTCAAGGCGCGGGCCTCATTTTGGCCAGCGGCCTATGTCTCATTTTAGCCGAAAGCTGGAAGAGTCGTTCCCTGCGTCACGCTTAAGTTCGTAATCGTTAGGATGTCGTCATCCCATCTTGTCGGATTGCCTCGCCTGTGGTGCACTGCAATACGTTGATTCGATGCTGTCGTGCTCGGCACTCGCGCTGTCTCGACCGACGATGGAGGAGCCCATGCCCCGCCTCTTCACCGGCCTCGAAATTCCGGACGCGGTCACCGACCGTTTGCTTTCGGTTCGTGGCGGCCTTTCCGGTGCGCGCTGGATTACGCCGGATAATTACCACATCACGCTGCGCTTTATAGGCGATATTGATGAGTTAATGGCGCGTGACGTCTTTGCCATTTTGGCTCGGGTGAACCGTGCGCCCATCCCGATCACGATTGAGGGAATCGCGGCCTTTGGTGGTGATCGGCCTCGCGCTTTGGTCGCCAAAGTAACGCCTACCCCCGATTTGATGGAATTACAGGCCGAGCATGAAAGACTGATGCGCCGCATTGGCTTATCGCCTGAACCGCGTAAATATACGCCTCACATCACTTTGGCACGACTACGCGATACTTCGTCCTTTGAACTTGCCAATTTTCTCAGTGGAATAGGACATTTACCGTCAATGCGGTTTGAAGCTGATGTGTTCGACGTCTTTTCCTCCCGTGCGTCAACGGGAGGTGGTCCTTATGTGGTTGAAGCGTGCTATCCCTTGTACCATAAGGCGCTCGCACAGCGTGCCCGCATCACTGCTTAAAAGGACAATCAATGGCTAACCATGATCTTCTCGCGCCTGCCGAACGCGAAACTGCATTGGCGGGTCTCAAGGGCTGGACCATGGTTGAGGGTCGCGACGCGATTTTTCGCCGTTTTGTGTTGACCGATTTTAACGCGGCCTTTGGTTTTATGACCCGCGTTGCATTAGAGGCCGAAAAGCGGGACCATCATCCCGAATGGTCAAATGTCTATCGTACCGTCGACATTGTGCTGACAAGCCATGATGTTAAAGGCCTTTCCCAGCGCGATGTCGATCTGGCCAAGGTCATTGACGCGATTGCTGCATCGATTGGCTTATAGACTTACGCCTCCGATCCCGCATCGATGACGCCGCTGGTTTCCAACTGGCGGCGTAACTTGCTGAACGCGAGACGAATGCGAGATTTGACCGTGCCTAAGGGTAGTCCGGTCTTTTCAGCGATTTCGCTGTGCGACAGATCGTCAAAAAACGCCATGCGGATCAATAAAAGTTGCTCCTCAGGGAGAGCCGTCAGCGATTCCTTGATTCGTTCCTCGCGGAATTGCATATCGATTTTGCGGTCGGTACCAGCATCTTCTGCAGCTATTTCTGGCGCGTCCATCGGGTCGAAAAAATCAAGCCGGTCGCGCCGGAGCGTATCGATCCGACGATTGCGGGCGATTCGGTAAAGCCAGGTTGCAATGGATGATTTTGTAGGATCGAACAGATGCGCCTTGGTCCAAAGCGTCGCCATGACATCTTGAAGAATTTCGTCCGCGCTCGCACCGTCCGAGCCCAGCCGCACCAGATAGGCGTGCAGACGTGGACCAAAATGGTCGAAAAGCTGTGCAAAAGCCGCGCGATCCCGATTGCTGGCTACGGCAATGACAAGTTCGCCGAGCTCTTGATGTGTCGACAACCTCGAATTCCTCGCCGCAAATACTAGGATAAAGCGATATAGAGATTGAACCATGACATGAAAAAGCGGCATTTGGAACGGAGTTTTAGCAAAAGATCGACAATTTTGGTTTCTTCCGTTGTCGGTTTAAGGTAGGCGCTGTTCTGCGCAGTGATTCCGTTGGAGACCGATAGGCCCATGATTTATCGTCCGAGAGTCTGGAGTGCCGCTTCTGCGGTTGTGATTTTCTGTAGTTTTCTTGCGCTTGTGCCCGAAGCATTTGCTCAAACAAAAAAGCCTGAGCCGCAAAAGGCTGCCCCCGCCAAGACCGCACCCGCGCAAGCCAACCCCGCTCCTGCGGCCCAGCCCACTCAGCTGGGCTCGTTTGGTAGCTGGAATGTCTACGCATCCGATACCGCGAATGGCCGGGTCTGCTACGCTTTGGCAATACCCAAAGAGCGGTTGCCGGCGAATTTGACGCGTGATCCTGGTTATCTTTTCGTGTCGACGCGGCCGAATGAGAAAGTTCGCGATGAAATAAGCTTCGTGCTCGGTTTCCCGCCTAAAGACGGCGCGGATGCTCAACTGGTGCTCGGTAAGGC
>CANCAR010000063.1 GCA_947374125.1 Hyphomicrobiales bacterium
GTTCGGAAAAGCATCAACGCGGTTGATCCAGCCGTGTAAAAAACGGCGGAGAATAGCATGTTCCATGACCAAATTTTGATAGTAAGCGATCCTACCATTCTTATAATTATCATAGAACTTCACGGTGTCGTGGTGGACCAGTGAGTAAGCCGCAGAGTTGGTAATAATCGGTAACTCGCTATGGCGACTGCCGTGGTGGGCCATGACCTTATAAAACAGGGTTATCGCGTGGCATCCCGTGTTAACATAGGCGTCGCAAATGATCTCTGCTAATGGTTGGAATTGGATGAGATCTCCTTGTATGTGATCCCAGTACAGAAGCTTATATAGTTTCGCCGCCTGTTCATCTGTTAAATTTTTGAGGGATTCAATAGAGGGTTCAACATTTATAACAGGACGAGCATATTCCTTAAAAACGCTCAAAGTGACACCTTTGTTCGTCATGCCACCAGGATCATGCGGGTCGTCGACGAAGCCGCCTTCGAATTTCAGCAAATGAGGGAGAAATTTGAAGAAGTCGGCCATATCGATTCCTCACTTTATCATCGCCTTTTCACGCTGAGAATTCACATCCCAGCGCACTAATTTCGATTTCCCTGTCGGTTGAGCCAAAAGCTGCGCACAGTGAAATGCCCAGTGCGGTCTTGACACCAATTGGGTGGTCAAAGCGGAATTCCTGTTGTGTCCATTCTTCTGATCGAAATTCAAGACCTGTTTGTTCCATCACGATCAATTCACCATCGAAGACACGCAAACCTATGATTGAAGCCCCCGATGCCGTTCGATATCGTACGTAAACTTTATTTACATAGGTTAGTGTGCCCGCACGTAATGGTGGGGAAGGAATGAGAAAATGAAAAGCATTTGTGCTATAAGACGTTCCTCGCAGCTGGCGCGAGGAAGCGGAACAGTGACTGACTTCAATCCGGGTCGGGTCACCGACAATTGATCCGTGTCCATGTACCCATTGAACTTTAGCGCACATTGCATATGGCTCTGCACCTGCTGTCGCCAATGCTTTTGATGCTAAAACACTTGCGCCGCCAACGAGCCCAACACCAAAAAGTTTGAGCAAGCCGCGCTTAGGGCTCACGGGAGGGTCAATTGAGTTCATGAAGAGCCTGAGTTCAGTTATGATCTATCAGAAATAACGTAACGTCACGTTATCAATTGCTATGTTTTTAATCAATTACATAATTGGATCCCTAGGTCGTGTTGACAAAGTGGATTCACAAATCAAGAGGTGGCTCGGTTTGTTTGAACAGTCTGTTGGGTCCGGATAAGTGGATGACTGCCTTTTTTATGCTGTCAGCGGGATTGCCTGCAGCGTGTTCAAGTAGGCCTCATCCGGGGTTTTTCTGTCAAGGCGCGGGCGAGGGGGCTGCAAGCCACGGAAAATGCGAAGCACAGCGCGGTTCTGAGGGATTGTTCATGGTTCGTTCGCCATGACTCATAACCTGAAGGTCATAGGTTCAAATCCTATTCCCGCAACCAAAATACCAAAGCTAATTCAACAGCTTATGCAAAGCCCCGCTTGGCTCTCGCCAGCGGGACTTTTGCTTGTGTCCGCACTGTGTCCGTTTTTGGGGCCATTCAGAAACACGGCGGCTCTCAATATCCCTATCAGGGAGCAGGCGGCGTGGGCCGATCGTAGGTGGCTGAAAAGATCGTGTCGGTAAGCCAGCGCTTGAATTCCGGGTTGTCGCTGAATTGCTTGAACAGTTCGGTGTCGTCCTTCATCAGCCCGACGATCACGCCGGCCAGCGCCTTATCGTGTTCGATTCGGGCGTTCTGCTTGTCCGAGTTTTGCTTCGCGTTCTGATAGGCGGCGTTGGCCGCAACCTTGTCCGGGATCTCGGTGGCGATCAGGCGTCTGATGCGATCCGTGTCCGCCCAGGTGATATTGCCGAAGAGATCGTTGAAGCTTCGGATGATGTTTGAAAGCCGATCCAGTTCAGGTTCGGCTTTGAGCCCGCCGCCGTCGGTTGGGACGGGATCGATCTCCGCGTCTTGATCGGAGAGTTGCACCCTTTGCGCGGCCTGCTTTTCGACCCGGTAGCTATCCATGTCGATGGCTTCAAGAATCCCCTTTGACAGGTCTTCCTCGCGCGGCGCCGGCAGCTTCGGCAGCAAAAAGTTGAGGAAGATCGAGAGTTTTTCCCATTCCGCGTTCGTGTAGGGAAGGATCGAGGAAATAAAGGCGTAGGTCCGCGCGAACGCCTTTGCTTTGCCTTTGAAGTCAACTTGGCCATCTTCGTCGAGGCTGTCGTTGTAAGCGGCGACGCAAGCATCGAGGATCGGGTCGAGCTGATCGCGATCAACGCCCGACAGATACAAACCGACGAGCTGGTCAATCTGGGCCGGATCGTAGACCTGATAGCCGTCCAGCGTGGCCTTGAGATCGTGGAGCCGGTTCGGATCGGTTTCGTCACTAAGGATTGTGGTGCGATAGAAGGTATCGAACGACGCTCGGATGGTCTCGGTATCGTTCATGAAATCGAGAACGAAGGCGTCGTGCTTTTGAGGGTGCGCCCGATTGAGCCGTGACAACGTTTGAACAGCTTTGATGCCCGATAGGGCCTTGTCCACGTACATCGAATGCAGAAGCGGTTGGTCGTAGCCGGTCTGGAACTTATCGGCGCAAATCAGGAAGCGATATGGATCGGTTTCGATCTGATCGACGATATCCTTCGATGGAAACGCGTTGATGCTGGCTTCGGTGACTTTCACGCCGCGGAATTCATGCTCGCCTGAGAAGGCGACGATCGCGCGATAAGGACTCTTGCGTTCGACCAGATAGGCGCTCACCGCCTGATAGTACTGGATCGCGCGTTCGATGCCGGAAGTCACCACCATCGCCCGGGCCTGGCCACCGATCTTGTTCAACGCGAGCACTTGCTCGTGGAAATGATCGACCATGATTTCGGCCTTGAGCTTGATCGCGTGATCGTTGCTCTCAACATATCGGCGAAGCTTCTTCGTCGCGCGCTTCGTATCGAACTCCGGATCGGCATCGACCGTCTTGACCAGCCGATAGTAGCTGTTGACTGGCGTGTAATAGCGAAGCACGTCCAGAATGAAGCCTTCCTGGATCGCCTGCTTCATCGTGTAGCTGTGGAAGGGGCGGTGCTTGACGACATCGCCTTCGGGGAACGGCTCGCCAAATATCTCAAGCGTCTTGTTCTTCGGCGTCGCCGTGAACGCGAAATAGCTCGCGTTCGGGAGCATCTTCCGTTGCTCCATGATCGCATTGATCTTGTCTTCGACGGTTTCGTCCTCGTCGCCGTCTTCCGCGCCGGTCAACGCTGCGTTCAACGCGGCCGCCGCTTTGCCTCCCTGGCTCGAATGCGCTTCGTCGATGATGATTGCGAAGCGCCGGTCTTTATGCTGGGCGCCGATGTCATCAAGGATGAACGGGAATTTCTGAACCGTGGTGATGATGATCTTCTTGCCGTCGGCGATGAAGCGGCGAAGATCGCCGGAACGCTCGGCATGCCCGACGGTTGCGCCAACTTGGGCGAACTGCTTGATGGTGTCGCGGATTTGCTGATCGAGAATGCGGCGGTCGGTGACGACGATCACGGAGTCGAAGACCTGACCTCCGCCATTCGCCAACCGCACGAGCTGGTGTGCCAGCCAGGCGATTGAATTTGATTTCCCCGATCCCGCCGAATGCTGGATTAGCACGCGTCGGCCTGCGCCTTTGGCTTTCGCATCGGCAAGGAGCTTGCGCACCACGTCGAGCTGATGAAAGCGCGGGAAAAGTTGATCCCGCTTTGTCCGATTGGTCTTCGGGTCTTTGCGTTCAACGATCTGGGCATAGTTCTCTATGATGTCCGTCAGGCCGAGCGGCGTGAGGATATCCTTCCAGAGGTAGTCCGTTTTGATGCCGGCGGGATTCGGCGGGTTGCCGGCTCCATCGTTCCACCCCTTGTTAAAGGGCAGAAACCACGATCCCCTTCCCTTCAGATGCGTGCAGAACTTCACCTGAGCGTCGTCCACCGCGAGATGCACGAAGCAGCGGCCAAACTCGAACAACTTCTCACGCGGATCGCGGTCGCGCTTATATTGCTCGACAGCGTCCTCGACCGTTTGCTTCGTCAGGCTATTCTTGAGTTCGAAGGTGGCGATGGGCAAACCATTGATGAACAACGCGAGATCAAGCGCGTGGGCTGTATCATCGCGGCTATATCGAAGCTGGCGCGTGACCGAGAACCGGTTCAGCGCAAAGCGTTCGGCGGCCTTGGCATTGCCCGGCGACGGCGTGCCATAGAACAGGTCAACGTCGTGGGCACCATGCTTCACGCCGTTCCGCAGAACGTCGATAACACCGCGTTTGCCGATCTCGCCTTGAAGCCTAGCAAGGTATTTCTGCCGTGCTGGGCTGTCGTTGTCGAGATCGAACGGTTCCACCAATTGCCGCTGGGTCGTTCCGATGAAGGCGCGGAGTTGCACAAGATCGACCGTCCATGCGCGATCGTAATCACGCGGGTCACCCTGCAACCAGTTCTCGGAGAATCCGCCACCGGTCGGCGCCGAGGTATGGCCCGTCATTCCAGCGACGATTAGGGCCTCGAGGCCCTTTTCCGAGGTGTCTGTTTTCATGCAGCCGCCAGCCACCCTTTCGCGCGAAGCGTTTCGAACGCGATGCCGATCTGGCGCGGCGAGAAGCGCTTCTTTCGGTCATTCCAAGCGTACACCTTGGCAACAGCGTCATCGGCGCTGCCCGCGCTCTCACGACTTGCCACCCAGTGAACGGTCGCGAGCAGTTCGAGACCAAACGGTGTCTCGAATCCTTCGACAAGGTTGCCAACGCGATCGAAGCGGGAAACGGTTTCGCGCTTATCGGCGAGGAAGGCTTCGGCATCCTTCACCGCGCCCGGCACCAGTTCAATCTGCTTGTCTGGCGCATCGCCCCCATCGGCATAGCCGGACAAAAGGTGGCCTTCAACCGCACGGAGGACGTGACGCAAGTTCTCTGCATATGGGCCGTAAGGAGCCTTGGCGTATTGCAGACGCAACGGTTCTCCGGCCTCCTGCATGAAATACATCAGTTTGTGAACTTCGAGCAGCGACACGAACGGGTCCATCAGCCCGCCGAGATACCTGTGCATAAGCACGACAAGCGCCGCCCGGCCCGGGCTCATCGTCGGAACCTCGCGCGACTTCGTGGCCACAGGTGCGCTATTCGGCTCGAACACGATCACCTGAAGGTCATTGACGCCGCGCAGGGCCTCGACGATGCGAGGACGCACTTCGGCCCAGTTGAGCCCGCCGAGGCCGCTGCCCAGCGGCGGGATCGCGATTGACCGAATGCCGCGAGTGCGGATCTCTTCGACCAGAGCCTTCAAGCCGGAGTCGATATCCTCCATCCGGCTCTTGCCGCGCCAGTGGCGCTTTGTCGGGAAGTTGATGATGAACTTCGGGTTGGTCAGCGTCCGCGTCTCGAACACGAACATCTTGCCCGGCTGCACCTCTTCGCGTTCGCAGGCGGCTTCGTAAGCCTTGAAGTTCGCCGGGAAGTCGTTCTTGAACTGAAGGGCGATGCCGCGGCCCATGATGCCGACGCAGTTGACCGTGTTGACGAGCGCTTCCGCGTCCGCCCTCAAGATGTCACCTGTTTTGAATTCGATCATCGCCATCCTCCCTCAATAGTACCAATCTCTTCTTATTTCGATACCCGGCCTGTGGGCTGCGCCTTGCATCGCCTGCGATACGGGTTGCACGTATCCCTGCGAGAAGACGCCAATCCGCTCAACGAGGTGCCAGGGGAACGCCTGTTCGATCAAAAATTCCGCCTGCTTGCCTTCCTTCACCGACCGCGAAACACCATTCCCGGACCATTGGCGCGCTTGAACGGCGTCCCAATTGATCTCGCCAAGGTGCGCAGTGTCCGACCGGTCCTCAAAGTAATACGCACCGGCATTCGACAAGGTAAACGCCCAGCGCCGATTATTCTGTTGTGCCCAAGCAATCGTCGCGTGGAGATCAGCTTCCAAATGGACGATCGGTTCTTGCCCGCCTTTGTAGGTGAGCTCCTCGTTCCTTCGATAGATAAGGTACAACATCACCGATCTAGAACAAAAATAGAACGGAGTGCAATGCCCAACGCGCAAGTTCGGGTGACAGCTCAAGCTGAGCTCGTTCAAACGGCGGGCCTTGATATTGCTCATACCGATTGCCGTGCCGACGCCCTGGCGCTGCACCATTGCCGCATCCGACCACAGAAAGCCGTCCGCGATGATCGATGCCAGGCGGTCGGAGTGGACGATGTGGTAGATTTTTGGCTGGGCGGGAACGGGCATCGTCAGGCGGCGACCTCCTCGTTCTCGGCATCGTCAACGGCTTCGTCGAGCTCATCGCCCTCGACCAGATCGTCGATAGGTTCTAGTTCGACGGTTTCGGGAAGGCTGGCCGCAGCGGCGCGGACATCAAGCTTACCGGTAACGACATCGGCAATCAGGCGCGTGCGGAATTCCTGGATCAGGGTGATTTCGCGCTGAGTTGCCTCGATGCTTCTATCGAAATCGACCGTTGCGGTTTGCAGGTGATTGATGATCCCTTCTTGCTCCTGCCGCGACGGCGGGAGGCAGACGTGTAGGGAGCCGAGGCGGGTTTCACTTATTGCTGGATACGCGACGCCGATCGAATTTGCGACGACCTGATCAACGAACGTCTTGCTTTGGAGCACGAAGCCGAAAAAGCGAGCGTCGATTGATGGCCTTGGCGTTAAGACGGCGAAGCCTGTTGAAGCGATCAAGTCCGGCCATGGGCGATCAACATGGTAGATCGCCTTTAGATAGGTGCGTACGGTTGAGATGAGCGTATCGCCTTGTTGGACGATCCGGCGTGCCCGCGACGGCGAGGCTTCGAACCGCATCCGCTCAGGTGTTGCAGAAAGATAGCCCGTCGCGACCGCGCTGATATCGACGTAATCGAAAGCATAGTCAGGGTCAGTGTTCTGCGAGAGCGTTCTTCGGTTGATACCCGCCCAGTGTTTGAGCGGCTTCACCTCCCACCCCTCGGGCACGTCACCGAGCCATGGGATGCCTGAGGGCTTGAGGCGGACGTTTGGATCGAGGCCGCGGGTCACGGCGCGGTGGATAATCGCCTGCTTCTGTTCGTTCAGAAGCGCGATGATCTTCTTCTTCGCACGGATCAGCTTCGCAGTTTGTGCCCCATGCCAATCCAGAAAGCGCACGATCAGCCGCTGCTCGTCTAGCGGGGGAACGACGACACCGACGGCCTTGAGGTGCGGCCAGTAAAGATTTCTCTGAATTGTCCCAACACCCTTTGAACAAATTAGATATTGGGACACCATGCTTCGATCTCGAAAGAGATAGTTCGCATAGTTACGCAAAAGCCGACTGGACAGAGCTAGCACAAGATATGCTGGACTTACGATCCCTTCGTAATTTGATACACCAACCGAGCCGCGCCAAGCCTGTTGGTTATTCAGAACAAAATCACCCGGATCAACCGCCTGATATTTACTCAAATCTTCGCTCGTCGCATTGGTCCGTTTCTCGTCGACATCAGAGAATCTCACAACGCCACGGTTCAGATACACTGATAGGAGCTGCCGCTCGGATTGATTGGTCACTGATTTGACTCGAGAAAGCCGAGAGAGCCGGAATAAATCCCAATGCGCCGGCACGTCCCCGAGCCAAGGCAAACCGCTAGGCTTCATCTCGGCATAAGGGCGCAGGTCCTCGATCATCGCGCCGCCCCGATGATGTCGGCCATCAGGCCGTCGGTTTCGCGTTCCAACGCCAGAATGTCGGCGCGGATCGCCTCCAGCGGGCGCAGCGGTTGTGGCTTGTAGAAATAGCGGGTGAAGCTGATCTCGTAGCCGATGGTGGTCTTTGCTTCGTCGATCCAGGCGTCGGGTGCGTGCGGCAGCACCTCGCGGCGGATGAACGCCTCGATGCCGCCGGGCTCCTTCAAGGGCAGCGTCTCGGTGTCGCGCAACTCGCTGTCGGGCTCGTATTCCACCACGCAGCGTTTGCCGTCGATGGTCAGCGGGAACAGCCCGCGCAGCGGATCGGCCTCGACCTTGCCGGGTTTGTGAATGCGGCGGATGACGGCCAAGCCATCCTCGGCGATGCGGCCTTCTTCCTTCAGCGCCTTGATCTCCTTCGGCGCATAGGCGCGGGCGGCATCGATTCCGCGTGCACGCAAGGGCCGTTCGACGGTGACCTTCGAATAACCGAACTCGGCATTGTCGAAGATGCGAGATTGCTCGGTCTCTTCGAAGGCGATGAAGTCTTGCAGAATGCGCTCGATATCGGCGTCGGCGAGTTCGCAATTCTTCTTGCCGAGGTTCTTGCGCAGCGGCCTGAACCATGTGGTCGCGTCAATCAATTGCACCTTGCCGCGCCGGTGGCCCGGCTTGCGGTTCGACAGAACCCAGACGTATGTGGCGATGCCGGTGTTGTAGAACATGTTAAGCGGCAGGGCGACGATGGCTTCCAACCAGTCGTTGTCGATGATCCAGCGCCGCACATTGCTTTCGCCGGAGCCCGCATCGCCGGTGAACAGCGACGAGCCGTTGTGAACCTCGGCAATGCGCGAACCGAGCGGCGTGTTGTGCTTCATCTTCGACAGCATGTTCGCCAGGAACAGCATCTGCCCGTCGCTGGAGCGCGTGACGAGGCTGTATTCGGCGTCGCCCGCGTGCTCGATCACGAAGCGCGGATCGCGCATGCCGGACTTGCCGCCCATGCGCTCCTGATCGGATTTCCAGCTCTTCCCGTAGGGCGGATTCGACAGCATGAAGTCGAATTCCTTGGACGGGAAGGCGTCGTTCGCCAACGTCGACCATTCCGGCCCGCCGACGATGTTGTCGGCCTCTTCGCCTTCGCCCTTGAGCAGTAGATCGGCCTTGGCGATAGCGTAGGTCTCGCCGTTGATCTCCTGCCCGAAGAGGTGAGTGGAGACCTGCTTGCCGTGCTGCTCAGCGAGTTCGTTCAGCGTTTCTTCGGCGACCGTCAGCATGCCACCAGTGCCGCAGGCGCCGTCATATAGCAGGTAAGTGCCGGATTGAATCTGATCGGCGATCGGCACGAAGATCAGCTTCGCCATGAGCTTCACGGCGTCGCGCGGCGTCCAGTGTTCGCCCGCCTCTTCGTTGTTTGCTTCGTTGAACCGGCGAACCAGCTCCTCGAAGATCGTCCCCATCGCATGGTTATCAAGACCTGGATGCTTTATCGAGCCGTCACCGTTCAGCACCGGCTTTGGGCCGAGATTGATCGAGCTATCGAGGAACTTCTCGATCAGCGTTCCAAGCACGTCGGCCTTGGACAGCTTCGGAAGCTGATTGCGGAACTCGAAGTTGTCGAGAATCTCTTGAACGTTCGGTGAGAAGCCATCGAGGAAGGCCTCGAAATCAGCCTTCAGCTGGGATTGCGACGCGCGATTGCGAAGATCGCGCAAATTAAACCGCGACGTGTTGTAGAAGGCCTGTCCCGCCGCTTGGCGAAGCGCCGCGTCCTGATTGGTGATGCCCGCCTTGTCGAGGTTGTCCTTCATCGAAAGGACGGCGGCCTTGGTCGGTTCCAGCACCGCATCGAGACGACGCAACACCATCATCGGCAGGATAACATCACGATATTTGCCGCGCACGTAGAGATCGCGCAGGGCATCATCGGCGACGCCCCATATGAAGTTTGTGATCCAGTTGAGGTCGCCGTTACTCATGACTGCTTCAATCCCTTGCGCCTTTTGGCCGTTTCCGCGCTCGGTTTGACCGAGGGAGCCGGACCACCAGCGCTCTCGCGCAATCGCTCATACTCCTCAACGGCCATGACTACGACGACCGGACGCCCGTGCTTTTCAACGGTTACCGGCTCCATTCGCGCAAGATCGATAAGACGGCCGAAGCCATCTTTCGCGTCCTTCGCCGACATTGTTTGCATGGCGTGGCCTTTGATCGAATCAAGGCCCATTTTGGCTATTTTGGCCCTTTTATCAAGGTGCCTTCGGACGGTTCCCACAGGCCCGCGCCTGATCGCGCAGGCGGGCATAGTCCAGCATCGCCTGTTCCAGCGCCGCGCCGGGCGGCAGGCGCTGGATTTCATCGGCAAGCCGCGCCTGGAAGGCACGGTCGTAAGCCGCGACCGGCGGGCAGACGACAACGGGTCTAGAAGGTGCCGTCGCGCAGGCGGTCAGCGAGAGCGTCGCGATCACGAGGAGCGGCAGTGCCCGCTTCGAGCATGCGGTCCTTTGCATCTGAGGCCTCCTTCTGCGATTTGAGTTCGGCCTCGCGGGCTTTTGCCGCTTCGGCAGCGACGCCCGGCGGGAGCCTGTCTCGTCTTGCCGAGGAAATTGCAGGATGGGGCGTTGAACCTCGCCAGCTTCATCGTTTAGATGTGCCGATCAAGCCGACGCAAGCCCGAGCCGGATCGTATGGGCGACCAAAATTAGCTTAGCGATCACGCAAAGCAGTGTGCTCGAAAGTGTGAGGGAATGTCCTTGTCATAGCGCAAACACTAGGTTTAGATCGTTGCCAGTGTTTGAGGATAAAGGTGCGGGGAGGGGGCTTATGGCGAGGGATAAATTTGAGTTAGAGAAAACAACGGCAGGCCTCCAATTCGTGATTCCTGGGACGGAAAAGCCGAAAGCCGTTCCGAAGGTGAAATACAGCTTCGATAACCAGCAAGCTGTTATCCCTGGAGCCGAGCAGATCAGCCAAAAACGATTGCTCGACCGGCTCCAGGATAAGCCCATCACACCGCGTATCGGACAAAAAAGCCCCGAGGGCGTGCCATTGTTTAAGGCCCGTTGAACAGAAGTTAGGCGCCAGTTTTGGTCGGTGGCGACGGGGAGAGTTGCTGCACGTCATGGACTAAAAACCTTTGTGAGCGCTACCAATCTACCCCGTCAAAAACGAGGGGATTACCCAGTATCTGCCACGCAACCAATCGCAGGAAATCTCTACTTCTAATCTGTAGCCTTGACAGGGAAGTCTACGAACCCAAGTGCGAACTGGTGCAAACGCGTCCTGTTCCTTGCCGACCGTGTCGCCTTGGTCAAACAGGCACACAACAATTTCAAACGTCATTTACCTTATGCCCCGAGCACCAATCTGATCGAAAAGTACGATCCGAAGAAATAACATCACAACGGTGAACGCGTCTGTGCAGCGACCTACCCAAAAATGATGGGAGTGATCGACGAGATGCAGAATGGCCAACGCAAATATCATCCAAAGCATTTCGATCTGATCGCGATCGATGAAGCGCACCGTTCGATCTTCGACTGCTTCGACAGCTTGCTCGTCGGCCTCGATGCCACTCATCAAACGCAGCTACGCGGATGCGTGATGAATAAAACTACTTTTTATAGATCACTTATTCATTTTATTTGATCGATAAACACGCTATATATCGATCATGAGGTGGAACTGGCAAAAGGTCGATTGGCCCAAATTCACATGGGACGAGCGCAAGCTTGTGCGAGCGGAAGCGCAGTTCGCGGAAGGTATAGGGGTTATTGTTGGTGCATCAAAGCATCTTAACCCCGAGGAACGAGACGTCCTAACCATCGAACTCATGAGCGTTGAGGCGATTGATACCTCAGCGATTGAAGGCGAGGTGATGGATCGCGATAGCGTTCAATCTTCCATTCGGAGACATTTAGGGCTCGGCGGCGATGTACGTCGAGCCTCGCCGGCTGAAGCGGGGATTGCCCAAATGATGGTAGACCTGTTTGGGCAGGTTTCTGCCCCTTTAAATGAAGAGACTATCCATCGCTGGCATCAACTGGTTACCAATGGACGAACTGATATCAAGGACATCGGATGCTATCGAACCCATAATGATCCAATGCAGATCGTATCTGGACCGATCCACGCTCCAAAAGTCCATTTCGAAGCACCGCCGTCGGGTCAGGTCGAGCAGGAAATGACCGCCTTCTGGTCCTGGCTAAAACGTTCGGATCCAGACGGGGACACGCCGCTTCCGCCGGTAACACGCGCCGGAATTGCTCATTTGTGGTTTGAGAGCATCCACCCTTATGAAGACGGAAATGGACGCGTAGGGCGTGCCGTCAGTGAAAAGATACTCGCTCAAGGCTTTTCCTCACCGGTTATCACGGGCATGGCTGGTACCCTTCTTAAACATCGTAAGGCCTATTATGCGGCGCTTGAGAACGCTCATCAGGATTTAGAGATCACGGACTGGCTCGTTTGGTTTGCCTCTAAAGCTCTGGAATCCCAACAGCATACTCTTCGCCTCGTTGAATTTACCTTAGAAAAATCCAGACTAATGGCTCGGGTTCGCAGCCAAATAAATCCTCGTCAGGAAAAAGCCATCATGCGGTTATTTGCAGCAGGTCCAGAAGGGTTCATCGGGGGATTAAGTGCCGCAAATTATATGCGGATCACAGGTGCGCCATCCGCCACCACGACCCGCGACCTTGCTGGGCTTGTCGAAATCGGTGTTTTGCTTCGTAGAGGCGAAAATAAGGCCACCCGGTATCATCTGAATTTTACGGTTGAACGCACATTGCCAGAATAGTGGTGATGCTGCTGTCTTTGAAAATCAAAACTTACCAACGGAAAAGCGTTCTGCAAGCAAAGGCGCGTTGGCAAAAAGCGTCATCTCAATCGTCAATATATCACTTTTTTCGTCACACTGCTTTGCAATAGACTGAACTTGCCCTAGTTTGACGTCTCCCTTGACCGGTTGACTATGCGGCCTTTCCTTCTTCCTCGCCAAGCCCCTTTCTTTCATTCGCGCGCGCCTTCTCGAAGTTCATTGGACTGAGATAGCCCAGCGTCGAGTGAAGGCGGCGATGA
>CANCAR010000064.1 GCA_947374125.1 Hyphomicrobiales bacterium
CAGGGCAATATAACACTGATCAATTATCGAAAGACATCGCAGAATTTGTTGATAAGACTTTGATTTTTATCAATTCAATTGAAGTATCTGATGTCGATCTTTTGCTCGAATCCTATCAATATTTTGCCTGTAATTATGAAAAGTTTACGGTGAAGCGGAACAAGAAGCCGCTGTTTCGGAGTCTTTTGAAGGGTCAAAATTTGGATACGACCCGGGTTTACAAGGCTTCGAAGGCGTTTGTTGCCTATGTTTACGGATTGCGGTCAGCCGTCTCACCCTTAAAGCCCGAAGGTTGGTCGCCTCTCGATGAAGTTGAGTTTGCGCCGATTTTTAAAGCCATTCTGGCGCCGGCCTAACACGCTCGAGTTTCTGGCATAAAAATTGTAAGGAGCCCATGGCCTGTTGATTTTGGGATCCGCAGGTTGTGGCGTGATCGGCGGGCGATATCGTGGAAACACATACTATTTTACACTGAGTTTGATTATTTCTGCTACTTAAAGTTGAGTATCGGAAGTGTGGCACGCTGGAGCTACTGGTGGGATTTCTCCCGCTCTTAGGTTCGGCAAAACGGGGCGTGATATGTTCAGTATAATCGGACTTGTGATCGTTATGGCGGCCGTTTTTGGCGTCTTTGTTCTGCACGGGGGTAATCTCGAGCCGATCATTCATGCGGCTCCGTCCGAATTAGCCTCGATTGGTGGCGCGGCGATTGGCGCTATGTTTGTTGGTAATGGATTGCCGGTCATTAAAGGCGTTGGCGCTGGATTTGGTAAGGTCTTTGCTGGCCCCAAATATAAAAAGCAGGATTATCTTGATACGATTTTTCTCGTATCGAAGCTGATGAAAATTCTCAGGGTCGATGGGCCCGTTGCGCTTGAATCCCATGTTGAAAGCCCCGAGGCGAGCCCGATTTTTGGCGAATATCCAAAGCTCATGAAGGATCACACCTTGATCCACATGATTACCGATACAATCCGGTTGATGGTTATTTCATCCAATAATCTCAACCCTTATGCGGTTGAAGAGGTGCTGGATAATGGGCTGAAGGCGCATCATCATGCGGTTATGAAACCTGTGGAAGCGCTTGGCGCTATGGCTGGTGCGTGTCCTGCCCTCGGGATCGTTGCCTGCGTTCTAGGCGTGGTGAAGACCATGGGCTCGATCGATCAGCCGCCTGCTGTGCTTGGTGCCCTCATTGGTAGCGCGCTGGTTGGAACCTTCATGGGTGTTCTTTTGGCCTATGGCGTGATCGAGCCGATTTCATTCCGTCTTAAGCAGGTGATTGAAGAGGACAGCGAGATTTACATTGTGGTCAAGCAGTTGATCGTGGCTACCTTGCATGGTCACCCTCAGCCCCTCGTGATTGAGGCCGCACGTTCGGGTATCAGCCATGCCAACCAGCCCGATTTCGGCGAGGTATTTGATGGGCTGAGAGGCAAATAATTCATGGCGGCTCCCAAAAAGGAGAAGGAGCCTGAAGCGGCGGTAGCCGACGAGAAGCCCCTTCCCATTATCATCAAACGGTATCAAGCGGCTCACGGCGGCGCCCATGGCGGTGCTTGGAAAATCGCTTTGGCCGATATGATGACCGCGATGATGGCCTTCTTTTTGTTGATGTGGCTGCTTGGCTCGACCAATTCCGAGTCGCGAAAGGCAATTGCGGATTATTTTAAGGCAACGCCACTGCTTAAAAATGGCAATAACGCCGGATCAAACGGCCTTTTTGGCGGCCGTTCGATGATAACGCCAGAGGGTTTGCCTGATTCTGTCTCGCAAACGAGCGTTGCCAATCTCATGCCACCGACGCAGGCAACGGGCGGTGAGGATCGTGATGAGGGCCCCAAAGGCCCGCTTTCGCCCGATGCGAAGAGCCCAGAAGGCGAAGGGCGTGGAGGTGAGGCGAAGGGTCCTGCAGAAGGCGGCCAGGTGGACGATGCCGGTCAAGGTGCACAAACTTCTGACAGCAACACGCAGCAGGGGCTTTCGAAAACGGGTGATTCGCAGAACACCAAAAACGCCGGTGGCAATGGCCTAACAGACGATGCGCAAAAGAAAGCCGCTGCCGAGGCGGACCAGAAAAATTTCGACGATGTTCAGAAAAAGGTGCTGGACGCGATCAAGAAGGACGTCAATCTTTCAAAAATCGCTGACCAAGTTCAATTCGTAAAGGTGAAAGACGGATTGCGGATCGAGATCGTCGACAAGGCGGACTTCTCGATGTTTTCCGTTGGCACGACCCGCGTCTTGCCGCGCGCCTCTGCCCTGATCAACGAACTCGCTAAGGCGATCACAGAACTGCCGAATGAGGTGGTCATTCGCGGCCACACCGATAGTCTCGCTTATTCGCTTGATAGCGAAATGAACAATTGGATGCTCTCGGCCGAGCGGGCTGAAAGTACACGCCAAGTTCTGTTGCGTGCAGGCGTTCCAGAGACCCAGATCGCCCGGGTTGAAGGCGTTGCGGATACCGAGCCGTACTCCGCAACGGATCCGTTGGATGTCCGCAACCGGCGCATCAGCATGACTTTGCTCTTCCGAGACGGCGAAAAAACGGCTCCCACGCTGAAGGTGTCGCCATGAGTGAAAAAGCAGATAAGGCGGCTCAGGCAGACGTTAAGCCCGAAATCATTTTCAAGAAGATCGCTGGCGGGCACGGTGGCGCCCATGGTGGCGCTTGGAAAATTGCGTTGGCCGATATGATGACGGCCATGATGGCGTTCTTTTTGTTGATGTGGCTTTTGGGGGCCACAAATAAAGAGCAGCGTAAAGGACTCGGCGACTATTTTAGGCCAAAGACCAGCATTGTAACGCTAAGCGACAAAGCCGGAACAAGTGGCTTGATGGCCGGAAAGACCTTAGGTGACACGGATGGATTCCCTGAGCCCGCTGTTGCGAATGGTATCCTTGAAACGGTAGTCCCTGTTGCCTCAACCGAATCAACCGACCGGAATAAAGCTCCTGAAGGCGTAACGTCGCAACGGGTGGAGAACGAGGAGGGCGTCGGGAAATCGGGCCAAAGCCAAGGCAATAAGGCGGGCGGTTCATCGCCCGACGCTGGAACCGGTGTGACGGCCAAGGACCCGGAAGGCAAAAGCGGCGTCTCGAACACCGGCGACCTTGAAGGCAAGGGTAATGCGGATGCAGGCGATGCCGGCGGAGCCCAGACAAAATCCGCTCCAAGCGAATTGTCTGAGGAACAGAAAAAAGCTGCCGCCGCTGCCATTGACCAGAAAAACTTCGAACAGATTGAGAAAAATATAAAATCGAAGCTCGAAGCTAATCCTGATCTCAAGAAAATTGCCGGTCAGATGAAATTTGTACGCGATAAAGAAGGATTGCGGATCGAGATCATCGATCAAGCCGATTTTGCCATGTTTGCGATTGGTACGACCAACTTCCTGCCGAAGGCACAGGATTTGATGGCGGATGTTGCAAAATCCGTGAAAGACATACCCAATAAGGTTGCTATTCGCGGCCATACCGATGGCTTTTCATATAGCCAAGCTGACAAAATGAACAATTGGCGGCTGTCGGCGCAACGCGCCGATTCAACACGCCGGTTCTTGGTAGCCGAAGGTCTCGACGAAAAGCGCTTTATGAAGATTGAAGGCGTGGCGGATCGCGAAGCCTTCAACCCCGATAATCCATTGGATCCGCGCAACCGCCGGATCAGCATCACGGTTCTTGCGCAGTAAAAGGCGAGCCGATTGACCACCGAAGTGGTGAGGTTTGCCAGCGACATACGCTAAGAGCGGTTGCCGCCGACTTTATCGTAGCTTTTTAGGCTGCTTGAGGGATCAAACCCCTTCGATCACGCGCATATCGCGGCTGACGGCATCTTTACCGAGCGCTTTGACCGCTTCTTGATACATTGGGCTATCATAAAGCGCCATTGCAGCGTCCAGTGTCTCAAATTCGATGATGACCGTACGCTCCATAACGCCGTCTTCCATCGCCTTTGCGGCGGTGCCGCGTGCTAAGAAGCGACCGCCTGCGGCAGCAATGGCTGGCCCCGCCACTTTGGCATAGGCGGCCAACTGATCAGGCTTTGAAATCGACCGGTAACACGACACAACATAGGCCTTAGGCATTAGATTTGCTCCCTTTGGAGTTTATTCGATTCAGTCGGATGATTTGACCCTGACCGGCACCAAAAAGCAAGCAAGTGTCTACGTCGCTAACGGGAGACCCGGATAGAATCAGTCAAGAAAAAGCCTTCGTTATCATTCGATAGCGAAGGCTCTTTGACCGTTACTGTGGTTTGGCCGTTAACCCGTTGTGCCATCCGCTGCAGGTTGCGGGCCGAGCTTTGCCGATAGATCGAGCACGGTATCGGCTACCTCGGACACACGTGGTGCTCCCTCGGAGCGGACCAATTCGCGTTGAAGGGCACCGCGTTCTTTACGGGCCATTTCAAGAGCACCTTCAGCCACCGCACGGGCCATACGTTCTGTTTCGAGCGCAGCCGTCAGTTCATCGACGCGGGATTGATAGGTCGCACGGTTTGACTCAGCCATGGTTTCGAGCTGATCAATCCGGCCCATTAAAACGGGAATTCGGTCATCGAGCTTGGCAAGTGCCGTGTCGCGCGCTTTCAAATTCTTGGTGAGTGCGGTTGAACGCTCGATCAGGGTAACCCGCGACTGCTCCAAATCGCGTACTTGCCGCTCAAGGCTGTCGATCGTTGCTTTTTGTTTGGAGACGCGTTGCTCAAAACTGGTCAATGCCACGTTATTATCGACAAGTCTGCGCTCGGCATTGCGCAATTCATCCGTCTTCGCGATCAACGAATTACGGGCTTCAGTCAGCAATCGCTCGCCGAGGGTGACGCGCGATTGCATCGCATCGACTTTCATCGTGAGCGAGATTTTCTCGGCTTGGAACTGCGCATTGGCTTCGTCCATTTGATCGGACAGTGCCTTGCGTTCGTTTTTCGTTTCGTTCAACAAAGTACGCGTGTGGTTCAAGCGGTTACGCGTTGCCTCAAGGTCGTTTTCGACTTCCGTCAGGCGGCGTGAGGTACGGTTATAGTCCTCAACACGTCCCGCGAGTGTCTCCGAGAGATTGGTGTTTTCGCTCTCCAGCATCGCAACCGTTTCATTGAGCCGGGTAAGATCGGCGTCAAACTGGGCGATCTGGGTGTCCTTCATCACGATCATGTCGCGCGCGGCTTGCTGATCGGTCTCGAGCGACTTCTGGTATTCCATCGCATAAGATAGCTGGCGCTCAAATTCGGCCAGCTTGCTGCGCGCTTCGGCGATATCTTGGGCCTGTTCAGACTTTGTCGACTCCAAGGTCGTGATCAATTCGCGCGATGAACGAACATCTTGGGTCAGCGCCAAACGTTCATTCTCAAGGCCATCAACCCGGCGTTCGAAGGAGGCGACATCGCTCCGGAGCAGGCCGATTTTATCGCGGGCCTCAACCAATCCGCTGCGAAGGCCAGTATTTTCGATCTTCAAGCCCTCGATTGTACGAAGGTTCCGCTCCAGCGGCATGCTCAAAAGATCAAAGGCCGATTTAAGCTTCTCGAGCTCGTCAATCTTGCTCTGGGCGCTTAGGAAGAGCAGCCGAAATGTTTCGTTTTCTTGACCTAAACGTTGGACCGAATCGAGCCCAGTCTCGGCCTCAGCAGCTTCAGCCGGCGTATCAAGAAGCGCAAAGGCGGCTTCTGCCGCTTCGCCCTGCCCAAGATCTGGGGAAGAGGGGTCGCGCTTCCACAAGATATCAATAATATTGCGCATTCGGATGGCCCTTTTCGCGCGGCTAAGCCGACTGTAACTTGGTTTGAAATACAATCTAACAGTGTGAGGATCACCATACGCAATTTTCGAATAACAGTCAAAAAATCGAAAATTTAATCAACACACTTATAAGTTGTATTATTCACTGCATTTTTCGTGTTTTTGTCTGTTAGGGTTTGGCGAGCGGATCCCGCGGAAATTCGTCGGTTTTTGGCTGTCATGATCGGTTGTTTCGAGGTAAGGATTGGCGATCAGAGGGAAGGGATTTGTAGAATGGCGGTTGTTGTCTATGCGCCGCGTCGTTTTTTCGATGATCGCGGTTGGTTTTCGGAAACCTTCAATGCACACAGTTTCCGGAAATTGATTGGTGATGTGACTTTTGTACAGGATAATCAGTCCTTTTCCCGTGACATCGGCACCGTTCGCGGCATGCATTTCCAGACACCACCCTTTGCCCAAGCAAAGCTGGTTCGCTGCTTAACAGGCGCCATTTTAGACATTGTGGTTGATATTCGCGAAGGATCGCCGACCTATGGCCAATACGTCTCGTGTGAAATTTCTGCCGAGAATGGGCGACAACTCTTTATCCCAGCAGGGTTCGCGCATGGGCTCGTGACGCTCGAGCCTGACACGCATATTGCGTACAAGGTTTCGGATTTTTACGCGCCAGAGGGTGATAAAGGCTTTCGATGGGATGACCCGGCTTTGGGTATTGAATGGCCATTGCCGCCAAACGGCCCTTTGCTGTCACCAAAGGATCAACTTTTGCCGCTCTTTAAGGACTTCAAGAGTCCATTTTTATACGATGGTGTTCCGATGACTCTGACCAATCCGTCAGAGGCATAAGTTTTCCAGGAGATGGGATGCGCGTACTTGTAACAGGTGGGGCAGGTTTTATCGGTTCATGCCTCGTGCGCCATCTCATGGCCGAGAGCGAGCACGAGGTGCTTGTTTTTGACAAGTTGACCTATGCGGGCACTTTGACATCGCTTGATGCGGTTCGGGCGCACCCGCGTTATCGCTTTGTCCAAGCTGATATTTGCGACTGTGATGCGGTTCGCTTGGCATTTGCCGATTTTGACCCGGATATCATCGTTCATTTGGCCGCAGAGACCCATGTCGACCGCTCGATTGACGGGCCGCAGGCGTTTATTGGTACGAATTTGGTCGGCACCAGTGTGTTGCTTCAAGAGGCGCTCTGGCATTGGAGCGCGCTTACTCATGATCGGAAAACACGATTTCGGTTCCATCATGTCTCGACCGATGAGGTTTTTGGCACCTTGGGGGCTGAGGGCTTTTTCGATGAAACAACGGCCTATGATCCGCGCTCGCCCTATTCGGCGTCAAAGGCAGGTTCGGATCATCTGGTGCGCGCCTTTTGGCACACCTATGGCTTGCCAGTAACCCTGACAAATTGCTCGAATAATTATGGGCCCTATCATTTCCCGGAAAAGCTGATCCCGCTGATGATCATCAAGGCGCTCGGGGGCGAGGCTTTGCCGGTCTATGGCAATGGCGAAAACATTCGGGATTGGTTGCATGTTGAGGACCACGCAAGGGCGATCCGCATGGTGTTTGAAAACGCTCAGCCCGGCACGACCTATACGGTGGGGGGTGGTGCCGAACGCCGCAACATTGATGTGACCCGTGCGATTTGCGCAAGCCTTGATCAGCTTCACCCCAAAGCGGGGAAAGGGTCTTATGCGGAACAGATCCAGTTTGTAACGGATCGCCCGGGACATGATTTCCGTTATGCGATTGATGGCTCGAAAATTACCCGAGAATTGGGCTGGCAGCCACGCGAGACATTCGAAACAGGTCTAGCTAAAACCGTTCAATGGTACCACGAAAACGAGGCGTGGTGGCGTCCGCTTGTGGCACGCGGAAACGCGGTGGCGCGACAGGGATTGAAAACGCGATGAAGCGTTTCTTGGTCATTGGGGGCAACGGGCAGGTCGGGACCGCGTTGCATTATGTGCCGCTCCCAGAGGATATTGTTCTAATTTCGCCCAATCGTTCGGAGCTTGATTTTGCAAGGCTTGAATCGATTGATGCCCTAATCGCTTCCGGGCCTTGGAGTGGCGTGATTAATCTCGCCGCCTACACAGCCGTTGATCGAGCTGAGGATGAGGTGGCTGCCGCTTGGCAGGCCAATGCGGAAGCCCCCGGACATCTAGCCCTTGCGGCCGCATCGCGTGGCATACCCATTGTTCATGTCTCCACCGATTACGTTTTTTCCGGTGAACTCGATCGAGCTTACGGGGAAAAGGACGCCGTTGGGCCGCTTGGTGTTTATGGGGCCAGCAAGGAAGCCGGCGAACGGGCGGTACGATTAGGCAATGCTCGCCACGCCATTGTTCGGACGAGTTGGGCGGTTAGTCCCTATCGTAGCAATTTTTTGAAGACCATGCTTCGATTGGCCGAGGAGCGTGATCTGGTGCGGGTCGTTGCTGATCAGTTTGGCGCGCCGACTTCGGCTACGGATTTGGCATCGTTCCTTTTATCGGTTGCGATGCGACTATCCAGCGATGCGTCTACGCCAACCGGCACGTTTCATTTTTCAAATCGGGGTGAGGCGAGTTGGGCGGATGTCGCGGAAGAGATTTTTCGGATCTCAGCCCTGCACGGTGGACCGACCGCGCGGGTTGAACGTATTGCGACCAACGAGTACCCGACGCGGGCGACGCGCCCTAAGAATTCCCGGCTAGATACCGAACTCATTCGGCAGGCTTTTGGGATTCTACCTCGGCCTTGGCAGGAGGCGATCCACGACATTGTTTTTGAATTGCTCAAGGGAGATCGGGTATGAAGGGGATTATCCTTGCGGGTGGAGCAGGCACACGGCTTTACCCCGCAACGCTCGCTGTCAACAAGCAGCTCTTGCCGGTTTATGACAAGCCGATTATCTATTTCCCGCTATCGACCCTGATGTTGGCAGGGATCAATGACATTTTGCTGATCTCATCGCCCGAGTTTATTGGCAATTATGAGCGTTTGCTCGGCGATGGCTCAGCGTGGGGTATCCGCCTATCTTATGCCATCCAACAGGAGCCCAATGGGCTTGCGCAGGCCTTCGTGATTGGCCGCGAATTTATCGGCCAAGATCAGGTCGCGTTGATTTTAGGCGACAATATCTTTTACGGCGCTGGGCTCGGTGAAAAACTGAAAAAGGCCGCCTCCCAGACGAAGGGTGCCACAGTGTTTGCCTATCATGTGGAAGATCCGGAGCGCTATGGTGTTGTCCGTTTCGACCGTGCCGGTCATGCGGTTGAAATCGTTGAAAAGCCGGAGCATCCGACATCGCCTTGGGCAGTGACGGGCCTTTATTTTTATGACAACAGCGTCGTCGATATCGCGGCATCCTTGAAGCCTTCGGCTCGCGGTGAATATGAGATTACCGACGTTAACAGCGCCTATCTGCAAAAAGGTTCCTTGCATGTTGAGCGCCTAGGTCGCGGATTTGCCTGGCTCGATACGGGCACGCATGATTCATTGATGGAAGCCTCGGAATTTGTCCGTACTGTCCAGAAACGGCAGGGCATCCAGATCGCCTGTCTTGAGGAAATTGCGTTGATGAACGGCTTCATCACGGCGGAAGCCGTGCTCGAGAGGAGCGTCTTTTTTGAAAAGACGGCCTACGGGCGTTACCTGAAAAAATTGATAACCTCTGGAATGGATTGATCGCAGATTGGTATGGTTATTGCTTCACTGCTTCTCAGTGTAGTGGAGTGTCGGTAAAATGGCAGCGTTGAGCAATTTGGCGGATCAGTGGGTTGAAAAGGGCAGGGCGCGCCATGTGAAGGGCGATTTTCCTGGTGCTTTGGCCAAATACGACAAGGCCATTAAGATTAACCCCAACCATGCCGAAGCCCTGCATTTGAAGGGCGTCGTTGCGATTCAAAATCAGGATCCGCGCGGTGCAGTAGCCCTGATCACTCAAGCGCTGACCATTGCGGGGGAACGCGGCAATTATCTCTCCAATCTTGCCGCAGCACTCTTGGCCCTTGGCATGGCTGAGCGTGCTTTGCAGTATATTGATCGGGCGATTGCGCTGGGTCAGATCAGCGCAGAAGGCGCAACCATTCGTGGCGAGGCGTTGGCGAGTTTAGGTCATTTAGATCGCGCCTTGCTTCAGTTTGAAGCGCTCTATCTGCAATGGCCAAACCACCGCGAAGGACTTAATGGATTTATCAATGTTCTGATCGAGCTTGGACGATTTGGCACGGTAAAGAATGTTCTTTTGGGCCATTTCAAGGCGCATGGCACCGATGACGGCCTTCGTTTGCGATTAGCGACGGCGTTGCGCCATCTCGATGATCATCAAGCAGCCCTCGATGTGCTCGACCAAAGTCAAAACAAGGACGATGCCGACTGGATTGTCGCGTCTTTCAAGAGCCTTTTGGATCTTGGTCGTGGCGAGGAAAGTATGGTTTTAGGCCAGCGATTGCTCGAGAAAAAGGATTTAATTGCTTCTCAATATGCCAATGACCCATTTGTAAAAGAGGCACGCAAGCGCATTCCGCTTTCTTTGCCGCTTTCAAAGCCTTTGGCTTATAAATCGAATGTGATTTGCTTTAGCCTTTGGGGCGCGCAGGAAAAATATACGTTCAGTGCTGTTTTGAACGCCAAGCTCGCACCCACGATTTATCCCGGATGGGTGGCACGGTTTTATTGCGATGAAACGGTCCCATCCGTGATCCTCGACGCTTTGCGCGATTATGGTGCCGAGGTCGTAATGATTGCCAAAGATCCGCGGCCGAACCTTGCGCTGCTTTGGCGCTTTATTGCGTGCGACGATCCAATGGTTGGCTATTTCGTATGCCGGGATTGCGATTCCGTCATTAATATCCGCGAAAAGGCCGCGGTCGATGAATGGATGGCATCAGGTAAGCCTTTTCATGTCATGCGGGACCATCCCGAACACGCCGAATTGATCATGGCGGGCATGTGGGGCGGTGTCGCTGGGCTGCTGCCAGATCTGTCAAAGGCGGCGGTCGATTATTACGAGCGGCACGTCAACCGTAACCGCTGGGTCGATCAAGATTTTCTGCGGGATCGCGTTTGGCCGGCCATCAAGAACCATTGTCTGGTTCATGACGATTTTTACGCCATGGGCGGGGACGCACGGCGCTTCCCCGAAGGGGCCGTGCTGCCACCCGGTCAACATGTCGGCGGATATCAGCCTAAGCAATGGGTCGCCAGAGGCTGATATCCCTAGCGGGCCTAAGCGGTGTGGGTCATCGCGGTAGCTGTTGCATCATAATACGCATAGGTGTTTTTCGATGCGTTCAGAATCGTGTGTGCGATCTTCAAGGAGGCGTTGGTCCACGTCTGTGACCCGTCGGAATTGGTGGTTTTGGACCAGTCAGCGGCTTTTCCGGCGAGTTTGATCGTGTTTTTGCCAGTGCCGGCATCGATCGTGCTGCTCAGCGTGCCCGTATAGATGGTATCATCACCGGTGCCGGTTTTTACCGATGTCACTTTGCTGCCATAGGCGAGGGCGAAATTGTTCATGCCCTTATAGGTTTGGTATTTCTGTGCCCATTTCGGCGTATTATCGTAGGAGTAATTGATCGCAATGGAGCTGTAGCCACCACCGCGCATATCAATGATGTTTTTTACCGTCGTGGCGCTGGCGTCAATTGCGCTTCCCGCCGTCGGTGCCCAGACCGTTTTCAGGTCCGCATAGGTATTGGTTAAAACCGTGGTACTGGCTTGTGCATTCGTGTTGGCACCGTAGAGAAACTGAAGGGCGGCAATATCGAGTGTCATCATGCTGCTCGGGTTCGCCGCGGATGGGCTAGCCCCTGAATTGGTCGCATTCGCCTTTTTGATATCGGTCGGATTGTTATACGACATGATCGCGAAACGACGGCTATCATATGTCGTTGACATATAGGGCGTTGGTGCGCCGCCACCACCCGCATTGTAATTGCCGGGATGTTTCAAGCCGAGCGTGTGGCCGATTTCATGCAGCAGCGTTTCCCAACCGTACGACCCTTCGTCAAAGGAATTATTGGTCGATTGGTCGTTTGCCAGCATCAAATAGCTTTGATGCGAACCGCTCATGTGCGGAATATTGGCATATCCGGCACTGGATGATTTGGACTGGTTGTTTGTTCCGAAACTGATATCCGCTGTTGAGCCATCGTTCGTCACGTCGTTAAAGGTGACATTGATCAGGGTCGAGAGATAGCTAAAGGCTGTCTGAACCGCGGCCTTTTGCGTATCCGTCATAACAGCGAAGCCGGTCGCGTCGGCCCCGGTGAGGGCTGGGGATGGGCTAGCCGCCATGAAGCTATAATTGATCGTATGGCGGGAACTATCCTCTGAAAGTGCGGTCACGCCGCTCTTGATGGTATTGGTCGATGCCCCGGCCGATGAACCATTACTCCACCACCCATTTTTACCCATATAAAGTAACGCATTGATATTGGCGTCGCCGCTGTTCGCAACCGTCGTGATATCGTTAAATTTCAGGAATTTGGCCGATGTGACGGAGACGGATTTTTCAGTGCCGCCGGTAATTGTCATGCTTCCCGCGGTTGTTCCGGCTACAACACTATAGTAGCCAATGTTACCAGCGAAGGAGATTGTCCTTGAGGCCGTGCCCAGCTTGGCTATCACGTCTTTGTCGGCTGTCAATTTAGAGGCGGCAATCGTGATCGATGGGCTAGCATCCGTATAACTGATCGATGTTATTTTCCCCGCCTTCGCCAGTACCTCCAATGCGTCTAGCGATGAGGAGATGTTGTCAGCGCTGTCGGAGATTAAAAATGGTCCCGATGTTTTAGAATTCGTGTAGCTGCTGAT
>CANCAR010000065.1 GCA_947374125.1 Hyphomicrobiales bacterium
GAGTTGAATTAGAATGCCAGAAGTCATTTTCACGGGTCCAGCAGGTCGGATTGAGGGGCGCTATAACCAGTCGAAAACAAAAGGCGCACCGATTGCGATCATTCTTCATCCCCACCCGCAATTCGGCGGCACGATGAATAATCCGCTGGTTTATGCCCTCTATTACTCGTTTTTGGAGCGTGGCTTCTCCACCCTTCGGTTTAATTTTAGAGGTGTTGGCCGCAGCCAAGGCGCTTTTGACCATGGCTCGGGCGAACTCTCTGACGCCGCTTCTGCGCTTGATTGGGCGCAGGCGATTAACCCCGATGCGCGCGCGTGCTGGATTACCGGCATTTCGTTTGGCGCATGGATTGGCATGCAACTCTTGATGCGTCGGCCTGAGATCGAGGGTTTTATCTCGATTGCCGCTCCGGCCAACCGGTTTGATTTTTCATTCCTTGCGCCCTGCCCTTCCTCGGGCCTCTTCGTCCACGGCACGCAAGATCGCGTTGCACCATCTAAAGAAGTGATCCCGATCATCGAGAAGGTGAAAACACAAAAAGGTATTCAGCTCGAACATCAGATGGTGGATGGCGCAAACCACTTCTTCGAAAATAAGGTCGATGAATTGATGACGGTTGTGGACACCTATCTAGACAAGCGCTTAGGACCAAAAGAAACCACCCGCTAATTCCAATTCAAGACCGCAAGGGGCACGATAATGACAAAGGCAATCTGGAACGGCACGACCATTGCCCAAACCGATCAAGCCATTGAGGTCGAGGGAAATCAATATTTCCCGGCCGATTCGGTCGACATGAAATTTTTGCAGCCGAGTCAAAAAAAGAGCACCTGCCATTGGAAGGGCGAGGCGAGCTATTTCGATCTCGTCGTCGATGGTGAAGTAAACAAGGATGCTGTTTGGTCCTATCCAGCCCCCAAAGAGGCCGCCAAAAAGATCACCGGCTATCTCGCCTTTTGGAAGGGCGTACAGATCAGCTAAAACAGGCCGGGCCTCAATCACGCGGCTCATCGTCTCATTAAAAAAGGCTGCATGGATCGCTCCATGCAGCCTTTTTCTATATCAAAAAGAATGGTTTATACCCCGCCGAGTGATGCTTTAGCTTTGGCCCACCATCCGCCCTTTTTGGGCTTATTCGGGTCAGCACTCACAACGGGTTCTGTTGTAATCAGTTCAGGCAACGCGGGTTGAACCGCCTCTGGAGCGGCTGCCTCGACCAGATTTGGTGCGGCTTTAGGGCTAACGGGTTCTACCGTAACAGGCTCAACCACTGCTGCAGCAGCGTCAGCTGCAACCTTAGGCTTACGCGGAGCACGCGGCTTTTTCACCGCTGCTGCTTTGGCTTTGGGTTCAACGACCGCTTCCGCCTCAGGCACCACGTCAACAACCGGTTCAGCCACCGTTTCAAAAGGCCCAATCGCAGCCTCGGCTACGTCTGAACCTTCACCTAGCTCCTCGGAACCGGCAGTCGCGGCTTCGCCTTCTGGACGATCCCTCCGGCCATTGCGCCGGCCACCGCGCCGACCGCGACGTCTCCGGCCCGCCTCGCCCTCACCATTTGGCTTGTCCGTTACCTCACGCTCGGTAACAATTTCGCCATCCTCGCCGATCACATGAGTCCCCGTGAAGGGTACGCCCGAAACAGAGGGTTGCGGCGCATCAAGTGGCATTGGTGCGGCCGATCCATCGCTCGCGCGCGGCTCAGCGCCCTGACCACCCCGCCGCCGCCTACGACGACGTCTGCGACGCCCGCCCTCGCCCGCTTCGCCTTCACCGCGGGCCTCAGAAGAGCGATCCGATACCGAATCATCGTCGCCTTCGCCGGATGCCTCCGTTTCGAAGGTCTCTTCTTCCTCGATCTCGTCCTCAACCTCGTCGATTTCCGGATCCTCAACCGGAATGAAGCCAGCAGGATTAACCGGGCGCGCAATCTGCACATCGCCCGGCATCACGATTTCGCCACGCTCGACGCTGAACGGATGGGTGCCTGCAAGAGCATCATCGGCCATAACCGTGATGTTAACGAGGAAGGTTTCCTCAAGGCTACGCAAATGCATGCGCTTCTGGTTCAAGACATAAAGCGCAATGTCGCTCCTAGCCTTTACCGTCACATGATGCGTTGCGCTCTTCAACAGCATCTCTTCAACCGAACGCAGTACGTGCAAGGCCACGGACGGCGTGGCGCGCACCATACCGGCACCCGCGCAATGCGGGCAGATCACGGTTGAGCCTTCCAAAACGCCGGTCCTAATCCGTTGACGCGACATTTCCATCAGGCCGAACGGAGAAATCCGCCCAACTTGAATACGCGCGCGGTCGTTTTTCAACGCATCTTTAAGACGCCGCTCAACCGCGCGATTGTTCCGGTTCTCCTCCATGTCGATAAAATCGATCACGATCAGACCGGCCAAATCTCTGAGCCTTAATTGGCGAGCCACTTCATCAGCGGCTTCCAGATTGGTGCGTGCCGCCGTATCCTCGATATTGTGCTCACGCGTCGAGCGGCCCGAGTTCACGTCAATCGCAACCAAAGCCTCGGTCTGGTTGATGACGATATAGCCACCCGATTTGAGCGTCACTTGCGACGAGAACATCGCGTCAAGCTGCGCCTCGACACCAAATTTCGCGAAAATCGGCGTCGTCTCGCGGTAAGGCTTCACATTTTTTGCATGGCTCGGCATGAGCATCCGCATGAAGTCCTTGGCGTCCTTATAGGACTCTTCGCCTGCGACAATAACTTCGTCGATGTCCTTGTTATAAAGGTCGCGGATCGCGCGTTTAACGAGCGAGCCTTCCTCATAAACCAGCATCGGCGCGGTGGATTGCAGCGTAGTCTCACGCACGGTTTCCCAAGCGCGCATCAAATATTCAAAATCGCGTTTGATTTCGGGCTTGGTCCGCGCGGCACCGGCGGTGCGCAGGATAACCCCCATCCCATCCGGAACCTCAAGCTCCTGCGCGATGGTCTTTAGCCGCTTACGGTCCGCAATATTGGTAATCTTGCGGGAAATGCCGCCACCGCGCCCCGTATTCGGCATCAACACCGAATAGCGGCCTGCAAGTGACAGATAGGTGGTCAATGCCGCGCCCTTATTGCCACGCTCTTCCTTGACGACCTGTACCAAAAGAATTTGGCGACGTTTGATAACTTCCTGAATTTTATATTGCTTGCGAGACTGGCGCGGCCGTTCAAGCACATCGTCCAGCGCATCCCCGCCGCCCATATGCTCAACCGTTTGATCGTCGTCGGAGCCAACTTCTACGGGGCCTTCACCGCCTTCGTTCGTTGATTCGATCTCAGTGGATGCCTCATCCGAACCTTCATCCGCCTCAGCGCTTACCGTTTCCGATAAAGCAGCTTCCTTCGCTCTACCGCGACCGCGACCCTTAGCGGGTTTAGCCGGTTTGGCGGGCTTATCGTCATCGCCAAAATCGGCATCACGATCCGCGCGCAAATCCTCGGCCAACAGCGCCTCGCGATCTGCAACCGGAATTTGATAATAATCGGGATGAATTTCGCTAAAAGCTAAAAATCCGTGCCGGTTTCCGCCGTATTCGACGAAAGCCGCTTGAAGCGAGGGCTCCACGCGGGTGACTTTTGCAAGATAAATATTGCCCCGAAGTTGTTTTCTATTCGCCGCCTCAAAATCGAATTCTTCGACGCGGTTACCTCTGACGACGACGACCCGGGTTTCTTCCGGATGCGACGCATCGATCAGCATTTTGTTGGCCATGAGTCTCTCTCGATGGCACCGGCTCTTGATCAATCAAAACCCTTCTATCCGAAACCGAGCCCTGCCGCACATCGCGTGCAGCATCGCTCCGGATCAAGGAAAGGGTTGGGATAGATGGCAAAGCGGCGCCCAGTTGACGCCCGCAGCGGGCGAAGGGTTGACACGCTATACGAGGGGAACGGGCCAGATTGGACCACCGAACGGCACGCGGTTGCAAAGGAGCAACCCCTTTCGTGCCATCATCGTGGTACCGGTAAGCCTGGCTCACGTCACACACCTCATCTGAACTGGCCGACGATGAAGCAAAAGGGACCATGTCCCAGTGGCCACGCGGCATTTTATTCAAAAGAACGGCAGAAACTGAACCCTCACCGCCGCTCATGCATAAAGTCCGGTGAATCGACGCGCCGGATCAAAAATCCAAAATCCCCCTACAGACGAGAGGAACGCGCCGATCGGTCTTGACGACCCAAACGGTAAATGCACGCTTCTAGATAGTGCGCCAACGCCTGCTTTGGCAAGGGCTTTGCCAATTTATGGTTGCATAAAGTCGTCCCACAATAGTCATAGCTTTAAATTATTCCTCAAAGGCCGACTTGCGAGAGCCTACCTAACGTGAGAATCCATCGCTGAAAAGGGTGCCAAGCAATGAACCGATTCGGTAATTTTAAGGCTTCCATGCTGGTTGCCTATTCCTTTATAGGTTTGTCGTGTGCGAGCGCCGCGCCGGTCATCGCCGATGTGCAAATCGCGCCGGGAGCCACGTCGACCCGCATTAAATTGATCGCGTCTGAATCCGTTTCGCTTAAGGCCTTTGTCCTCTCCAATCCTGATCGGTTGATTGTTGAGGGACCAGATATCAATTTTCAACTCCCGCCCGAAAGCGGAAGCATGGCGGAAGGGCCAATCGCTTCCTATCGCTATGGGTCGGTTTCGCCCGAACGGAGCCGAATCGTTTTTGATCTCGCAAAGCCTGTGTTACCCGGCGATATCGTCACCACGCCATCGGCGGGCGGCGGTGCCTATTCAATTGCGCTTTATTTGACAAATTCAGATCGGAAAAGCTTTGAAAAAGCAGCAAGTGCAACTGCGGAGGCAATGTTAAAGCTGGACGCAGGCTCGGCACAAACATCCGGCCCCCTAGTCGATACACGCCCTCTGATCGTCATCGATCCCGGCCATGGTGGTAATGACCTTGGTGCCACAAGCCCGAACGGCCTTTTTGAAAAGGATATCGTCTTGGCCTTCGCCTTGGCACTTGCCAAAAAAATCGAGGCGCAAGGGCTTTGCCGGGTGGCGCTTACACGCGATCAAGACATCTTCATTCCGCTTGATGATCGGGTTAAATTCGCGCGACAACGCGGTGCAGCGGTTTTCCTCTCAATTCATGGCGACACGATCACGGCTAGCAACGAGATTAGGGGAGCAACCGTCTATATTGGCGACGATAAATCATCCGATGCCGATGCCGCGAGGGTGGCAGAATACGAAAACAAATCGGATTCGGTTGGCGGTGTCGTCAGCCAACCAACCGATTCAACGATCGCCGATATTTTGGGCGACCTGACGCATCGCGAAACCCGCATTCGCTCTTCCCTTCTTGCCCGAGAAATTGTCACCCGTATCGCCGATACGACCCATCTCAACCATAATCCGCTTCGTGCAGCCGGGTTCCGCGTGTTGCGCGCCTTCGATATCCCCGCGGCACTGATCGAAATTGGATATATGTCGAGCAAGTCCGACCTTGATCAGTTTACCTCCCCGCAATGGACGGATCGCATGGCCAATCGGATTTCAGATGCCCTGTATGACTTTCTGCTGCCATCGAGAAACGGCGGCACCTTGGCACAGGATACGGGTCAGCCCTGATTTTTGCCACATTCCAACGTCATCACATGGCACCGTTTGAAATTGTCGGCTGAACCGACTAGATGAAGAACGAATTGGCTTTCCTGTGGCCTGCTTAATTTTGGAATTGTCTCTTTTTCATGCGCTATCTCCTTCGATTTTTTGGCGTTTTGTTCACCGCAGGGGCGATGCTTTTCGTTCTTGGCGCGGCAGGCGCCGGTGTGGTCATTTGGAAATATTCGCAAGAATTACCCGATTACACCCAGCTTGCCGCCTACCAACCCGCAGTAACCACCCGAGTTCATGCGGGCGATGGCAGCCTTTTGGCAGAATATTCGAAAGAGCGTCGCCTCTATGTGCCCATCGACACAATGCCGCACCTCGTAAGGGATGCCTTCATTTCGGCCGAGGACAAGAATTTTTACCACCATATCGGCGTTGATCCTGAAGGGATTCTTCGGGCGGTCGTCGCCAATCTCTCGCGCGGCCGCAAGCAGGGTGCGTCGACCATTACGCAGCAGGTCGCGAAAAACTTCCTGCTCTCTTCCGAGCAAACCTTTGACCGCAAAATCAAGGAAATGCTGGTCGCACTTAAAATCGAGACCGCCTATTCGAAAGAACGCATTCTGGAGCTTTATCTCAATGAGATTTATCTCGGTCTTGGCAATTACGGGGTAGCCGCCGCGTCGCTGAATTATTTCGGCAAATCGGTCAATGAACTTTCCCTCACAGAAGCCGCCTATTTGGCTGCCCTGCCAAAGGGTCCCAATAATTATCATCCCTTCCGTCGCACGCAGGCTGCAATTGATCGCCGGAACTACGTGATCGATCGAATGGTCGAGAATGGTTACGTTAATAAGCAAGATGGCGCCGTGGCCAAAGCGCAACCTTTAGGGGTCACCTTACGCGCTGTATCGCCCAATACAATTTCAGCCGGCTTTTTTGCCGAAGAAGTGCGCCGTGAATTGTTTGACCGGTATGGCGAGAAATCACTCTACGAAGGTGGCCTCTCTGTCCGGACCACGCTTGACCCGAAGCTTCAGCAATTCGCGCGACAAACGCTTGCCGATGGGTTGGTTCGCTTTGACGAGGCGCGTGACGGTTTTCACGGCGTTGTCCAAAAAATCGATATCCAGAATACGGAATGGGGCGCTACCCTCGCCGTCGTTCCTTCCGTCAGCGATGTTAAGAATTGGCGAATGGCGGTTGTGCTAGGCTTTACCGGCGATATCGTCCAGATCGGTCTGCAACCCCGTCATGATGGCAATGGGCAAATTAGCCGAGAGCGCGAAACCGGCGCGCTTGCAGCCGACGGGATGAAATGGATCAAGAAGCCCGCCAAGCAGCTCATGGCACCGGGTGACGTCATCTATGTCGAACCAACCGACAAAGTGGGGCAATTCCGCTTGCGGCAAATCCCGGACGTATCCGGGGCTTTGGTTGCCATGGATCCCTATACCGGCCGTGTTTTGGCGATGGTGGGCGGTTTTTCCTTCGATCTGTCGAAGTTTAACCGCGCGACCCAAGCCCAACGCCAGCCAGGTTCCGCTTTTAAACCCTTCGTCTATGCAGCAGCCATCGATAACGGCTATACGCCGTCCGATTTAATGCTCGACGCACCGATTGAGATTGATGTGGGTCCGGGTCAGGAAATCTGGAAACCAGAGAATTTCGACAAGCAGTCCCACGGTCTCAGAACGCTGCGCTATGGCATCGAGCATTCCAAAAACCAGATGACCGTGCGTTTGGCGCAAGATATCGGCATGCCTTTGGTGACCGATTATGCCAAGCGTTTCGGCCTCTATAACAATCTCCTCCCCGTTCTCGCGATGTCGTTGGGAGCTGGCGAAACAACCGTGCTCAAAGTCACCAACGGCTATTCCATGTTTGTGAATGGCGGCAAGCGGATCACCCCAACCTTAATCGACCGCGTTCAAGACCGCTGGGGCAAAACCATCTATCGCCATGACGAGCGTCAATGTGCGGATTGCAAGGCCGAGGCGTGGACCAATCAGCCAGAGCCAAAGCTCGATGATCCACGCGGGCAGGTGATCGATCCCCTCACCGCCTATCAGGTGACCTCCATTCTTGAAGGCGTGGTGATCCGTGGCACGGGTGCATCCATTGCCGTTGTTGGTAAACCCCTGGCCGGCAAAACCGGCACCACCAATGACGCAAAAGACCTCTGGTTCGTAGGCTTCTCGCCAGATCTCGCAGTCGGCGTCTATATGGGATACGACAAGCCGAAATCGCTGGGAAGTCAGGCCCAAGCCTCGCAATTCACGGCCCCGATTTTCCGCGACTTCATGAAGCTCGCTTTGGCCGATAAGCCCGCCACCCCGTTCCGGGTTCCGCCCGGCATTAAGCTCGTCAACATCGATCCTGAAACGGGTATTCGCGCCGCGCCCGGCGCCAAAGGCGCGATCATTGAAGCCTATAAGCCGGGCACCGGCCCATCCGAATCGGGCGAAGCGGACGCATTAGGCGCAGGCGGGGTGTTTACACCCACGCCCGAGCTAGAGAAGGCCATCGGCAATGGCGGGGTTTATTAAGACATCGACCCTCTCCCCGCGTCTCCAGCCATTGAAATTCTTTACATCACCGCTCGACATGGCTACTCCTGCCACCCAGCTTTAAACCGGAATATCGTTCAATCCCATGCGTGCAGAAATTGAAAACCTTGCCGAAGCCGCCAAGCAGTCCATTGGACTGCTGAGGAGGCATCTTTGACGTTGACACTTCAACCCGTCGGTTGATGGAGCTCAACGCAATCGTCGAAGATCCAAATCTCTGGAACGACCCCGATAAAGCCCAAAAGCTCATGCGTGAACGCACGGAGCTTGAAGACAGCCTCAACGCCCTTGCGCGGCTTGAGCAAGACCTAACCGACGCGCTTGACCTCATCGAAATGGGCGAGGCGGAAGGCGACGCAACAATCGTGACGGAAGCGGAAGAAGGCGTTCGCGCGGTGCAGATTGAAGCCGCCCGCCGCCAGATCGAGACGCTGCTTTCGGGTGAAGCCGATCAAAACGACACCTATCTTGAAGTCCATTCCGGCGCAGGTGGCACGGAGAGCCAAGACTGGACGCGGATGCTGATGCGCATGTACACGCGCTGGGCTGAACGGCGGAAATTCAAAGTCGATGTTATGGACGTGGCAGATGGCGAAGAAGCGGGCATCAAGGGTGCCACGCTGCTCATCAAAGGCCACAACGCCTATGGCTGGCTCAAAACCGAGAGCGGCGTGCACCGCTTGGTGCGCATTTCGCCATTTGATTCGAACGCTCGAAGGCATACGAGCTTTGCGTCCGTCAATGTCTATCCGGTCATTGACGACCGCATCCAGATCGACGTGAAGGAATCCGATTGCCGCATCGATACGTTCCGCTCCTCAGGTGCTGGCGGCCAGCACGTCAACACGACGGATTCAGCCGTACGAATCACCCATATTCCGTCCGGAATCGTGGTGGGCTGCCAACAAGAGCGCTCACAACACAAAAACCGTGCCACTGCATGGAACATGCTTCGCGCGCGGCTGTATGAGGCCGAACTACAAAAGCGCGAAGAAAAGGCAATGGCCGACCAAGCCGCTAAAACCGATGTCGGCTGGGGGCACCAAATCCGCTCTTACGTCTTGCAGCCCTATCAGCTGGTGAAGGATCTCCGCACCGGTGTTACCTCCACCGCGCCCGATGACGTGCTCGATGGTGCGCTCAGTCCCTATATGGAAGCAGCACTGGCCCAACGCGTCTATGGCGGTGAAGTCGAGGTCGAAGATTTGGATTGATAATCGACTGACGTGTAATTTAACAACCGTCATTGCGAGCGAATGCGAAGCAACCCAGTTGATGGTTCAGAAAAGAGCTGAACCTCAAAGCTGCACCTTAATCATTACCGCTAGCTGGGTTGCTTCGCTCTCGCTCGCAATGACGGGAGAAAGTGTCATGCGAAGCAGGTCGGATGAGGAGTGAAGTCTACGGCGACGGGCGCTCAAGAAATACCAAAGGGAGCCGTTAAGCTCCCTTGGCGAGTAGCTCTCTCCATTACCGGAGAAACGGACAGCTCTGCGGTGCCGAGCGTAAAAAATTTCTTGCATCGCAGGGAGCTTGTTATCGCGCTTTCCTACGATGGCCTACGACGGGCAGAAGCGAGCCGCAGGACTTAAATGTGGATCACCCAAAGGCGAGAGCCACGCACATCTAAAATATCGGTTAGCGAAGGTGTTTTGTCAAGGTCGCAAGCCCAAAACCGTGAAGAACACACCGTTGAACGGCCTGAAGTGTGGCGTGTGAAAGCATCCCTCGATAATATAACCGTTTGCCGGATCAATCTTTACCCAACCGCGCAAAATCAAGTCGCTTGAACGATACAGAATAAATCATATCGCCCTTCACCCAGACATTATTGGCGCTCCAATTGGGCGGAAGCGGTTCAGGTAACAAAAGGGATAAATGATAAGGCATCACAGGATCAGGCTCGGTGGTGCTCAGACAAACGACCGTGCAAAGCCCCGGACGCGCCTGAATAACAGGGCTTATAACAATTACGGGCCGCCTTTTAACCATTTCAGGTGGCATAAATCCGTCTGAAAAATCGCACATCAAAATCGATCCCTGTTTGGGATGAAAGGTGATGGCCATGGGTTAAGTTGCTTTTCGCATTGTCTATGACCCATTTCCCAAAGCCGCTACCCTTGCCGCAATCGTCCCTGCTTTCAGCTATACTCCCTTTATGGGAAGCATCGAATTGCTCCGCAATCCGGGTAAAATCACCCCATCTCAGTGCAGCAGTTTGATAATATTCTCAATCCACGCAAAGGTTGAAGGATAGGTGGTGATCAGCCTGCTGATAATCGGAGGACCGATCATATAGGCGGCCCCGCCATAAAGACAATGTTTGAGAGTTTTAGCGATAGAAGGCCCAACGGCTTCCCCTGCCTTGCCAGCTCGCTCGACAATGGATTTTTCTGCACGTTTTGCAAATTCACCCCATGCTTTATTGGCAAGCCTTCCGGTTCCTTTTGCAAATGCAAGGGCGGCTTCTGCCAGCCGGATGAGAATAGTTTCCATGCTATTCAGCAAATCGGCTGCCAGCATGTCCTTGCCAAGGGCTATGGCGTCTCCTTCACCATCCTCACCAAGATCGGCAAATGCCGCCAATGCTTTGGGAATGGCCGGATCGACAACATCGCCCAGTGCTTTATCTAAGAATTCTTCCGCAAAATCCCTGGCGTATTGCGGCGCAGCTTCGGCCTGGTCGGGCGTGAGTTCACCTTGCTTGGCGATGCGCTTGAAATCCCGCCAATGCGGGAATTGCGCCATCGCTTGCGTAAAGTGTAGCGCCAGCGCGTGGTATCGCACGGCCAGAAAATCGGGCCATTCCTCGGTTACCTTCTTGCCATAGCTTAAAAGCGCCGATTCATTTTGAGCAATACGATGAAGCTCAAGATTGGTAGGTGGCTTGTCGGGAATGCGCTCCGCCAAACGTGCGAGATAGCGAATGGCGCGGGCATCAATATTCGCCTCACCCTTGATGTCATCAACCAGTTCCCCAAAATCTTGCTTAAGCGCGAGGAGCGCGGCAAGGCCATTTTCCCTGTCGCCATCCAAAGGAGCAGCAAGGGCAGGAAGAATGAGCCTGCCATCTTCCCAAACCGGCTCGATCGCCGATGGTTTCGGCATTGGGAGCGTGGGAATACCCTCTTCTTGTTTCTGCTCCTCCTCCTCCTCCCGCGCCTCCTTCACCAAGTCCTTGAACCGGGCGTTGAGGGCAGCGGGTTCACCTTTCCAAAGCGCGTTGTCGAGCAGCGCGAGGTCGTGCCAAAGTTTGAGGGCCCGGGCGGTGGGCAGGCCGAAAATATACCGCCGTTTTTGAGCTCCCTGCAGCACGCCGGGGAAGGGTTTGCCGTTAGAGGTGCCTCCGCCATACCAATCCGCCCAGACATCCCAATCCTCACCAAGGGCGCGGAGTTGCGCGGAGAAGCGGTTCCAATTTTCAACGATTTCCTTAGGTGCACCGTCCGGATTGAGCCAAAGGGGTCTGGCGGCAAGCCTCTTCCGTGCCTTCAAGGAACCATCGAGGAGGGCAATATCCGCCTCAAAGGCGGCGGCATAGGCGGCATTGGCGGCATTGAGGGCATTGACGGTATGGGCGGCATAGGCGGCATTGGCGGCGGTATAGGCGGCATTGGCGGCATTGGCGGCACTGGCGGCATAGGCGGCGGCATGGGCGGCATTGGCGGCATTGACGCCGGCGGCGGTATAGTCGGCATCTGCGACATCGAAGGCGGCGTCATAGAAGGCGGTGGTGGCATCTACGGCATCCGCGGCGGCGGCATAGGCGGCGGCGGCATTTCTGAAAGCCGTTCTTTCTGCGGTTGGCGCAAGAGGAACAGCCGCAGAAAGAACGTGGCAGCGTGTCGAGGGTAAAACAATGTCCTTCGCCGCTGCCCGCGCCGTTTCGCTGTGGATATTCTTTGGCAAGATAAAGTTAAGGTTCGGCAATACCCTCAGCGCTGCACGGGCGGCGATCAGGGTGCAATCTTCTCGTGACCGGCCCTCCAGCCACCGCCTGAACCATGCGCGGCGATCCTTAAAATGACCATCTTCAGGAAATGGATCATCCGGTGGTTGGGTTTGATCAATCATGGCAGGCCTTGGGCGTGGCAACTATTTCCAATTATGCCCGCACCCCTCTTATGCCGCAAGGGCAGCGCTTTTGATCGTCATTCACATCCCATCGGCTCCGACACAAAAGAAATGCCATGCCTGGTTGGCAAGGCTTCTTCAAACGTCGGCTTTAGGAAAAGGGCTAGAAGTCAGAGAAAGCCGCGTCTTGTCTGTCCAAGCGCACGTGATAAATTAACTTTTGGTAAATCAAACTGGAATCACTGCCCTGTTCGAATATGATCCAAACAAAAGTGCAA
>CANCAR010000066.1 GCA_947374125.1 Hyphomicrobiales bacterium
TACTGCCTATAAAAGCGTCCCCTTATTCGTGATATTTATCTATTCGCATTCATTCGGCGCAACGCTCCGTTAATATGCGCCCGCATGGCTTTCTCCGCCGCTTCCGGCTTCCGATCCCTAATGGCAGCTAGAATTTTGCCATGCTCAATGATGGTTTGGCGATGGACTCTTGGGCCACTGCTCGAACGAGCAAAACGGATGCCTGCATAAATAACGCCCCCCAAATAGGCCATGAGCTCCGTGAAATATTGGTTTCGTGTGGCATTTGCGATCGCAAGATGGAATTGAAGATCGTATCTTTCGGGGTCGCTATCGTGTGTCCCTTCCATCGCCAAATGAAACATTTCCATTTGCTCAATATCCTCATTCGAACGCCTCGAAGCCGCAAGACTTGCGGCCATGATCTCAATCGGCATCCGCAATTCAAACAGCTTTACAACAGCTGTCGAATCCTTGCTGAGCTCAGAATGAACTTTGAACGACTGACGTTCTAGAAGTCCTTTGACATAGAGGCCACTGCCTTGACGCGATTCAACAAGACCATCAGCCTTCACTCGCGAAATGGCCTCTCGTACTACCGGGCGACTGACATCAAAATGTTGGGCTAACCCGTGCTCTGATGGAAGCCGCGCCCCGGCAGGAAATTCACCATTGCGGATATGCAGGGAAAGGAGATCGGCAATCTCCTGTGGGGCATCCAACTTTAGACGGGCTGTTAACTTGGCTTCCAACATAAGTCTTACCTTACATCATTTTTACTTGTCTTACAATTATTGTCTTACAAGTCTTTTCAATTCGCAAAAGTGCGATAATATGACCGGCGTTGTGACGGAAAAAAAACGATCTGGAATAACTAGATCTTTGAAAACGGGAGGAAAAACATGAAGTTAGTGAAAAGCGGATTCTTATTGTCTGCCCTCATGGCGGCAGCGGCGTTCACTTCTGCTTCGGCAGCAGATAAAGTTGTTATTGGATATTCCGCGCCGGCACTTCTTGGCGGCCAGGGACAAATTCAAGCCGGCCTAGTAAATGGTGCCAAGGCGAAGGGCTGGGAGGTTGTAACCATCACCTCTGGTGGCGATGCTCAAAAGCAATTAAATGATATCAATGACTTGATCGCGCGTAAAGTAAACGCGATCGTTGCGGTGCCAGATGATAGCGCCGGTATTTGCCAAGCCGTCAAAGCTGCAAAAGCAGCAAAAATACCTTTCTATACGATTGATCGGGCGCCATCGGGATGCGAAATCGACATGGTTGTGCTCTCGGATAACTATCTCGCCGGCAAGCAGGCCGGTGAAGCCATGGTGGCTTTCCTTAAAGAGCGCTCTGGTTCTGCCAAGGGTAAGGTTCTGGAAATCACGGGAAATCTTGCTCAAAACGTAGCGCAGCTACGCGGCTCAGGCTTCAATGACGTCATCAAGAAGAACCCAGGCATTACCGTTATCACCAAGGTTGGTGATTGGGATGCTCCTAAGGGCGTCGACATTGTTCGCGACGTTGCTTCGGCACAGGCTGATCTTGACGGCATCTATATGCATTCCGATTGCGTCTACTCGGAAGGCACGGTTCAAACCCTTAAAGAGCTCAACAAAAGCGCTTTGTCTGGTGAAAAAGGCCATATCTTCTTAGCCAGCGTTGACGCATGCCTATCGGCTCTCGAACTCATGCGCGCTAAAAAATTCGACCATGCGTCAAACCAGCCTATTCCTGACTTCGGTGTTCTTGCCGCCGACTTCATTGAGAAACAGCTTAAAGGACAGGCTGCGACGCCAGGTGAGGTGAAGAAAGATGGTACGCTTTGGTCGCCAGCCCGCGTTGAAAAGTCTGATGTTGGTATGCAGCTCTTTCTGTCAACAACGGCGATTAATCAGTCCAATATGAATGATGAACGCCTTTGGGGTAACATTGAGAAGAAAAATGGCGGCTAACCGCCTCGTTTAAGTCAACACTCAGGCGCGGCTTTCATTGAACCTAGAGCCGCGCCCCTTTATTCATTGAGTAACTCGCGAGCGGATTGGAGATCCGGGATGGACGATCAACATTCCATACCTGTGGTTGAAATGGTCGACATCGTTAAGGTGTTTCCCGGCGTAAGGGCGCTTGATTCGGTTTCCTTCACTGTGAAGCAAGGCGAAATTCATGCCTTATTGGGTAAGAATGGTGCAGGCAAATCGACCTTAATGCACGTCTTGACGGGTCTTTATACGCCTGACTCCGGCACTATCCGTATTCGCGGCGAAACCCATGAAAATTTAAACACAGCAAAAGCCAAACAGGCTGGCATTGCCCTAGTGGCGCAGCACGCTAAATTTGTGCCCGGCCTGAGCATTGCTGAGAATGTCTATTCCGGCATGTTGCCGCTCGGTTGGGGTGGTTTTGTCGATTGGAAAAAAATGTATCGCGATGCCCAAGAAAAATTGGGCCAATTCGATATCGATATCGATGTCACGCGATTGATGGAAGACACCACGGTTGCTGAACGCCAAATGATTGAAATCGCTCGCGCTCTCTTCGCAGATGCAAGCGTGATTATTCTCGACGAACCTACCGCTCCCTTGCCAAAGCATGATGTCGCGAAGCTGTTTGACTTTGTTAGGCGTCAAAGGGCTCGCGGTGCCTCCTTCATCTATATCTCGCATTACCTCGAAGAAATTTTTGAAGTAGCAGACCATGTTACCGTCATGCGCAACGGTGTCGTGGCAGGCGTTTCACCGGTCGAAGAGATTACGCAACCGGAATTGATCCGTCTGATCAGCGGCGCCGATGTTGAACGCTATAAACGAGAAAGTTCAACGATTGGCAAACCGGTTCTGACCATTAAGGGATTGAGCAGGCCAGGCGCCTATACGGATGTCCATTTAACGCTCAATGCTGGCGAAGTGGTTGGCCTGACGGGCCTAGAGGGCAGCGGACCCGGCGAATTGGCCCGAGGCCTATTCGGATTGGAACCGCTTGGCGAAGGCGAAGTAACGCTCAATGTCACCGCCTACATCCATGACAGCCCAATCACCTCACTGGCGCAAGGCTTGGCCTATCTCCCGCGGGATCGACATGGGCTTGGAATCATTGCCATCCGTAGCGTCCGGGACAATGTCTCTCTTTCTGTTTTGGAGAAGCTTGAGCCTGTGGTTGGGTTGATTGACGGGGCAAAAGAAAAGAAATTGGTCAACGATTTTATCGATGTTTTGGGTATCAAGACCCCCAGCATGGATACAGCCGTCGAAAATCTTAGCGGCGGCAACCAGCAAAAAGTTGTTGTTGCCAAACTTGCAGCGACAGAGCCGAAAGTTCTTATTCTGGACGAGCCTACACAAGGTGTTGATGTGCAGGCAAAAGTTGAACTGCTTCGGATTGTTGATCAACTGAGCCAGCGGGGTGTCGCCGTTGGCGTGGTTTCCGACGAGCTCAGCGAGTTAATGGATATTTGTGATCGAATCGTCGTGTTTTATCGCGGAAAGATTATTCGAGAATTCCGTAAAAATCTTGAACCGATTACGACAGCGCTTTTGTTGGCCGCAATTGAAGGCGAGACTTTGGAGACTACCAATGCAGGCGTCTAAATACATTCCCACCCTTCTGGATCATTTAATTTGGGTGATTTTGGTTGGGGTATTCATCTTCTTTGTCTTTCAATCGCCCGTCTTTTTGACGTCGACCAACATCACCAATATTTTTACCGCTGCGGCTGTGCTTGGTATTTTGGTGGTTGGCCAGACTTTCGTGCTGATCAGTGGCAATTTCGACCTTTCCTCTGAATCGACACTCGGCGTCTGCGCGCTTTTTGGCATGTATTTAATCGTGCCGGCCACGCCACCCTATTGGGGTGGCGGCCTGTTAATCAATCCCTATCTCTCCATCGCGTTCATCATTCTTACGGGCTCTTTATTTGGCTATATCAACGGTTTGCTGATCACCGTCGGAAAAATGAATAATTTTATCGTCACGCTCGCAATGCTCCTTATTTTGCGCGGCTTGATGATGGCCTTTACGCAAGGCAAGCCGATCAGCGGGCTTAATTTTCCTCCCGCGGAAGTGTACTTTTGGCTTGGCCATGAGTCCCTTTTTGAAATCCCGGATTTTGCGAAAATTCCGGTAGGCGTGGTTGCTACGGGGCTCATCTTTTTTATTGGTCACATCATCCTGAATCATCGCCGTCTTGGCCGTGAACTCTACGCGATTGGAGGCAATAAGCAGGCAGCCATCGCATCAGGAATCGATGCGGATAAGCGTATCCGGCAAGCTTACATCATCAGCGGGGGACTTGCGGCGTTGGCGGGCTGGATGCTCGCAGGCCGCGTCGGTTCCATCCAAGTCAATCTTGGCGACGGGTATATCTTTACGGTGATGGCCGCAGCGGTTATTGGCGGCATAAGCTTACAAGGTGGCCGCGGCACGATGCTGGGTGCCTTAGGGGGCGTCCTGTTGTTATCGACGATTGATCGCGGGCTAAATTTGATGAGTGTCTCGGTTTTCTGGGTCAAAGTGATTCAAGGATTGATCATCATGTTCGCGATGTTTATCGATGCACAACGGGTCAGGTATCGGAAGCCTAAAGCCAAAGCCGTTGCCGCCAATGCAGCAACGTCATCCGCAAACCCGGCTTAAATAAGTTGGGGTCCTGCGGTAGCGGACTGAACCGCCTCCAAAATCGCCCGCGTGTCGATTCTAAAATGTCGATATAGATCTGCGATCGTACCACTTTGTCCGAAATGCTCGACGCCAAGTGGAACCGTGCGATGGCCGCGCACACTGCCAATCCACGATAACGTCGCCGGGTGGCCATCCAATACGGTTACCAAAATCGTATGGGGTGCGAGAAGCGACATGTGTTTTTCAATCGCTGATCCTTTTCGAGTATCACCGAGCGCCCGCGCTTTTGTTGCCGCATTCCATGCCGCATTCAATCGATCGGCCGATGTAACAGCCAACAAACCAACATCCCGTCTTTTCCCTGCAAGATGACCAACGGCTTGAATTGCTTCAGGCATCACGGCACCTGTGGCAATGATCACACAATCAGGATTTGCACCCGGTTTTCGCAACCAATAAGCGCCTTCAATTATGTCTTCTTCGCATTGGTCGGTCAATTGGCGAAGCGGTTGTTCAACCAACCGTGTCGACAGGCGCAGATAAACCGATCCACCCTGCTCGTCCCTGACCCATTCGGCACCCGGTAGCTTTCTTGATTTTGCGTGTGATCCCGATTTTTGGAGATAGTTTAGGGACCACCTCATAATCACCTCCAATTCATCAACAAAAGCTGGCTCAAAACTGGCCAGCCCGTCTTGCGCCATTCCAATTAATGGCGTGCCAATCGATTGATGCGCGCCTCCTTCTGGCGCAAGCGTGACACCGGACGGCGTCCCCACCAGAATGAAGCGCGCATCTTGATAGCAGGCATGATTGAGAGCATCGAGGCACCGACTGATGAAAGGATCATAAAGTGTCCCAATCGGAAGCAGACGTTCGCCATTCATACTGTGCGAAAGACCCAAAGCGGCAAGCATCAAGCAGAGATTGTTTTCAGCAATTCCCAATTCAAAATGCTGTCCAAAGGGAGAAAAATCCCACGAAAATGTCGATGGAATTTTTTCTTTTCGAAAGAGATCAGCAACGGCATCATGGGCGAAAAGACCGCGCCGATTTACCCATGAACCAAGATTGGTTGAAACGGTGACATCGGGAGAACAGGTCACGATCCGGTCAGCGACAGGGTGCTCAGATTTCGCAAGGTCTTGAAGAATCAAACCAAAACCCTGCTGCGTTGACATGAATTTTTCATGCCGATAATCAAGCAACTCTGGAACGGGAATAGCTTTAGCGGATAATCGTCTAGGTTGAGAAAAAACGTGCGCGCGATCGGCCACCAGTTTCTGACAGGTCGTTAATTGGGAGCCAAGACCTTCGGAAAAGTCCCATTCTTTTCCGCCTCTGATGCCCAAGCTTGTTTGCCAAGTATGGATTTGTGAAGGCGTCATAAGGCCCGCATGATTGTCCTTATGACCCTGTAAAGGTAAGCCAAAACCTTTAATCGTATAGGCAATAAAGCACACTGGCCGATCCTGACCGGCATTTGAAAAAGCCTTCAGCAGCGTCGGCAAATCATGTCCGCCAAGATTCGACATAATCGCAAGCAGTTCATCGTCTGAATAGCTTTCGATCAAACCTGTGACATCGCCTTGATCGCCAATATCATCCAGAAGACGTTTACGGAACGCACCGCCACCTTGAAAACACAAAGCGGCATAAAGCTGGTTGGGACACCGATCAATCCAGTCCCGCAAGACCGCTCCGCCGGACTTCTCAAAAGCTTTCTCAATGTGTGATCCATATTTAAGGATCACGACATCCCAACCAAAATTGCGGAAGATGGTCTCAATTTTTTCCCATAGCCCCTCGCGGATCACGGCATCGAGACTTTGGCGGTTATAATCAATAATCCACCAACAGTTTCGAAGTCCCTGCTTCCATCCCTCAATAAGGGCTTCATAAATATTTCCCTCATCAAGCTCGGCATCGCCGACCAGAGCGATTAATCGTCCTTCGGGACGGTGGGTCATGAAGCCTTTTAATTGAACGTAATCTTGGGTGAGCGAAGCGAAAAGCGTTTGCGCTACGCCTAAACCTACTGATCCGGTTGAAAAATCAACATCGTCGCCATCCTTGGTACGAGAGGGATAGGATTGTGTGCCGCCGAAGCCACGAAAATGTTCCAGCTCCTTTTGCGTTCGTTGGCCTAGCAAATATTGAATGGCATGATAGATCGGGCTAGCATGCGGTTTAACGGCAACACGGTCTTCCGCGCGCAAGACGCAAAACCAAAGGGCCGTCATAATCGTTACAAGGGAGGCTGACGACGCTTGGTGGCCCCCAATTTTGAGGCCATCCTCATTCGGTCGTATATGGTTCGCATTGTGAATCATCCATGTCGATAGCCAGAGCAGCTTTTGTTCAATGGCGCGTAAGGTCTTGATCTGAGTGTGATCGCTAGGAGATATCATGATCGCCTTCTCCGGGATGGTGACGAAGGCATCTTATGCCGAAAGACATCGAAATTTTCTGCAAATTTTGTTTATTATCACAGAATATTAGAATATAATTTCAAAAAATACATTAAGTTAGAAGGATTTACCAAATGAAACTTGATTCGATTGATCGCAAAATCATCGCGCTGCTTCAAACGGATAGTCGACTTACGCTACAGGACATTGCCGATCGCGTTGGCCTTACGCCATCGCCATGTCATCGGCGCATTGGTCGACTTGAGAGTGAGGGCATCATCACGCGCTATTCAGCGATGGTCGATCAAAAGGCTGTTGGACTGCCTGTGTCGGTTTTTGTGTCTGTTAAACTTGAAAGACAGAAAGAAAAGGAACTTGAGCAATTTGCCAGTGCGATCGCAAAATGGCCCGAAGTCGTTGAATGTTATTTGATGACAGGCCCGCGCGACTATCTTATGCGCGTGGTAGCGCCTGATCACATGGGTTACGAACAATTTCTTCGTCAAAAGCTCACCCGGCTTGAGGGCGTTGCCTCAATCGAGTCGAGCTTTGCGTTGGATCAGATTAAATATTCAGTTGCTTTACCTTTATAAGGATAGCTCACGATTTTGGTGTCCATGCCGGTGGCTTAACCGAACGGCCTGTTTGAGCCGCTTCATAGGCAGCTTCAACCAGTGCGTAGGTTTTTAGATTATCCTCCCCTGACGTATCTGCCGGGCGTCCGGCGCAGAAGGATTCCAGCATATGGCGGTTTGTGTGAAGAACAGCCTCTTGTGATCCATGCCAAGGCCTGCTTGTCCAAGATAGAAGCGGACTTCCAATTTGCTCCTCGAAAAAGATTCCTTGGGTTGTTACCTGCATTTTCTCACCACGGGTCACGACGATCGACCCATCCGAACCCTCGATTTCGACCAACGTTTCAGGAAAAGCGTCAGGGATTTTTTTCGATTGATAGGTTGACTCAACAATAGAAACGCTGCCGGAGGCATGGCGCATCAACATGGTAGCGGTGTCTTCTCCTTTCACCTGAGGATTACGCCGTTGCGTCTCACAAGTCAGATGTTCCACTTCACCCAGAAAATATCGGGCCAAATCCAGAACATGGATACCGACATCCAAAATAACGAGCCGCTTTTCTTCGGCGAGATAAGGCTGCCCTTTGTACACATCAAAGCCCGTCCGGAATGAAAGTCGAGCCCAATTGGGTGTGCCGATTGCACCTGAATCGATAACGGCACGAACCCGCCGCATCGTCGTTGCAAATCGGAAATTTTCGTGCACCGCCAGCCATGTTTTGTGCCGCCTAGCTGTTTCAACGATATCGATACAGTCGGCCCAACTTGGAGCAAACGGCTTTTGAACAACGGCACCAATGCCACGTTCAGCAGCCATGGAAGCAAGCACCTTATGGCTTCCCATTTGGGTTGTTATATCAACAAGATCAATCTTCTCATTGTCGAACATGGTCTGAGCATTCGTATAGGAAGTTGCACCAAATTTCTGCGCTGCTGCTGCTGATTTATTGGCGTCCATATCGCAAACGGCAACCAACTCGGCTCCCTCTTTTCGAAGGTCTGACCAAGCATGCAAATGGTTCTGAGCATAAAAGCCGCAGCCGATAAGACCGATCCGCATCGTTTTTTGTTTTTCCATGGCGCATCCCCCCGTTAAATTGTTAAGATGAAGTGTTAAAGGGAATGAATTATTTTTCAATCGCCAACAATCGAGTCAGTTTATGGATATTTCTGCAGAAAGTATTGGGGTTATGCTGGTAACAGGCGCCAATCGGGGCATTGGTCGGGCCGTTGCGGAAGCGGGCGCTAAAAATGGGTATGCTGTCGCGGTGCATTATGGGCAGCATCGGGACGAGGCAGAAAGTCTCGTTAAATCTCTCCGCGCCATCGGTGTTAAGTCCATTTCGGTTCAAGCAGATATGGCCGTTGAAGCCGACATTATTCATCTTTTCAACGAGATCGATCAGCACCTCGGCACGATCACGGCGCTGGTCAACAATGCAGGCAGCATTGTCGAAGTAAAGCCAATCGCCGAGATTGGTGCTGCAACGGTCGCAAGAACCTTAATGGTCAACCTCGCGGGCCCTATTCTATGCTGTCGGGAAGCGCTTAAACGCATGTCCACGGCCCGAGGCGGTAAAGGCGGGGCGATTGTCAACATCTCGTCCATGGCAGCTGTACTTGGGGGATTGCCCAACGAGGTCCATTATGCCGCCAGCAAAGGTGGGGTGGATTCGTTGACCATCGGGCTTGCTCGTGAGGTTGCGACCGAAGGCGTCCGTATCAATGCCGTTCGACCAGGGGTTATCGATACGCCCATCCATGACTGGCATGGTGGAAACGCATTTCTCGAACACTATGCACCTCAATTGCCCATGAAGCGAGCTGGCACACCCCACGAAATTGCTGAGGCTGTGCTCTGGCTTTTATCGCCAGCGGCGTCCTATGTTACCGGCTCTATTCTTAACGTATCAGGCGGGCGCTAAACGCGCCTAGCGATGTATTTTACTGTCACTGATTGCTTTAGCCAGAGTATCTTTCAACAAAGCGATATCCGTTCCAAGACAGAGCATACGAAAGCCCCTTGCCTGCCAGGCGCGGGCGACCTCGGCATTGCCTGCCAAAAACCCTGCCGGCTTTCCTGCCTTGGTGCACGCAGCTAAGAGTTGAGCCACAGCTGCTTCAAAGCGTGGGTGGTCAAATTGGCCCGCAATACCCATGCTGTCGGTTAAATCAAAATGCCCAAGCCAGCCCACGTCAATTCCCGGCACAGCCAGTATTGCCTCGGCATTTTCAATTCCCTTCGCCGTTTCAATCAGGGCGATGGCCATAACCCGCTCATTCGAGGCCCGCATCTTGTCAGCAACCTCACCGCCAAGATAATCATCATGCGCCATGGAGAACGCTAACCCACGAACGCCCTCCGGCCGATACCGCGTCCAAGAGGCAATCTGTTGCGCCTGTTCGACTGTCTCTACCATGGGGACCATAATGCCCATTGCGCCCGCATCAAGAATGGTCGCGATCAGATGATATTGGCAGCCGGGCACGCGAACCATCGGAACAATGCCGATACCGCGCGCAAATGCAATCTGGGATTTAATGGTTTCAATACCAACGCCGCTGTGTTCCATATCGAGAATAACAAAACTTGCTCCGGCGACGTGCAGGATCTGGCAAAGGCCGGGCGTAAAAAATTCAAAAACCATGGTGCCAAATGCAACTTGACCAGATGCAAGTGCGACCTTTACCGGATTAGTTCTCATAATTGACCTCCCTAATGTTAACCTCGGCGTTCTCGGTGAATAGCCCCTAGATTTATAGACACTTTCTTTCCTAAATTTGAGGCGGTAATGCGCCTTCCGCAAGAGTTTTAATTCATTCCGGTATTCCTTATTCATATTGGCTTGGCGATAGGCGACCGCTTCGACGCTTTCTTTCTGTTCGGTTATGCCCGCAATCAAAGCCCCTTGGCTTACGCCCTGAACACATTGTGCTTGGGCTAGGAACGAACGCTAAAGTTATTCGCGTTGAACATCTTGGTGATCAAACGCGCTTGCACTTGAAGTTCTCTGGCTATGACTTGACGACTTTGACTGATGCTCATTCGCAGTTTATTTTGAGCGACGACATCGAAGTTCGAACAGGTAACCCATTATTTTTCGACGCTGACGGCGGTCGAACTGCTTGAGGAAAAATTTATGAAGCAATTCATTAATGACAAAGAAAAATTGGTCACTGAAGCCATAGATGGCGCCCTCAGAACATCGGGTGGCCGCCTAGCTCGGCTTGATGGCTATCCCCACATTAAAGTTGTTGTGAGGACAGATTGGGATCGCTCGAAAGTTTCACTTGTTTCGGGTGGGGGGTCAGGTCATGAGCCTTCGCATGCTGGCTTCGTTGGCAAAGGTATGCTGACGGCTGCAATTTGCGGTGATGTTTTTGCGTCCCCATCCGTTGATGCGGTTCTTGCAGGAATTCTAGCGGTAACAGGACCAGCTGGTTGTCTTTTGATTGTAAAAAATTATACGGGCGACCGATTGAACTTTGGATTGGCTGCAGAACGGGCCAGAGCCTTTGGTCTTGAAGTGAGTATGGTTATTGTTGACGATGACATCGCCCTTCCAAATCTTCCTCAATCACGCGGTCTTGCCGGGACGCTTTTTGTGCACAAGATTGCAGGTGCGGTTGCCGAAAGTGGTGGAAATCTTGAAACAGTAACCAACGTGGCGAAGCAGGTCATCGATGGCGTCATCTCAATCGGAATGTCGCTTGATACTGGCACAGTCCCCGGATCACCGAAGGAAGATCGCATTGCCGATGGAAAAGCAGAATTGGGGCTTGGAATTCACGGCGAGGCGGGTGTGGAGCAGGTAAATTTTGAAGGTGCAAAGCAAGCCATAAATATGGTTGTTGACAGGCTTGCACCGCATATTACCGCAGGATCGTATGTTGCACTTCTCAACAATCTCGGCAGTGCGACCGGGCTCGAAATGTCGGTTTTGGCAGATGAACTGGCTCGTTCAATCATCGGCGGTCAAATCACGCATTTGGTAGGGCCTGCCGCCATGATGACCTCACTGGACATGCATGGATTTTCCATTTCTCTTTTGCCGTTGAGCGAGACCATTCTTGCAGGTCTTAATGCAAGCGTTGTTCCGACAGCTTGGCCCGGTTGCTATGCTGTGTCAGAAGTAAAGATATTACCGCTTCCTGACGGGTTGACGCAGATACCACCTATGCCGTCGAAGAATAAGCATGCCGAATCTCTGATCCGAAAATGCTGCGAAATTCTTATTGCATCTGAAGGTGTTCTTAACGGTCTTGATGCGAAATCTGGTGACGGCGATACTGGTTCAACGCTAGCAACGGCATCGCGCTCCCTTATTAAAGCACTTGATCGACTTCCCCTCGCTAATTGGACGCAATTGTATCGTGCCATTGGTCTGGAGCTGAGCCAGACGATGGGCGGGTCGTCAGGCGTATTGCTTGCTATCTTTTTTACTGCAGCCGGTGATGCGTCGGCTAGCGGGCTTGACTATGTAGCAGCATTGAAAGCCGGACTAGCGCGCATACAACAGGTCGGTGGTGCTAGGCCCGGAGACCGAACCATGATTGATGCGTTAGCTCCGGCGCTTGAAGCTCTTCCGAGCGGACTAGAGGCTGCCGCAACTGCAGCACGTAAAGGTGCAGATCTGACTGCTGCGATCGTTCGTGCGAAGGCAGGGCGAGCAAGTTATGTTTCAGAGAGCCACCTTGCGGGACATAATGATCCAGGCGCTGAGGCCGTTGCGCGGTTGTTGGAGGAACTTGTACAAACGAGATCGACTTTTAAAGAATAATGGTGCCAGAGCCTGTGAACCGCGACTCGTTTGCCGACCGAGGCTGTTAGGCGGCAGAGGTTTCACAACGCTTGGGCGTGAGCCAAGCAT
>CANCAR010000067.1 GCA_947374125.1 Hyphomicrobiales bacterium
ATTTCGGGTGATGTTGTAAAGATTCTCAAGTGAGCCAAAATGCGGCTCATACCACGTCATAAAGCCACAAATAATCGCGAGCGCAATTGTAACCCAGAAGGCTTGGCTAGCAAACATGGCCTGAAAAATAGTTTTTTCCTGAATGCCAAGCACACCCTCGATGGCGACATTTCCCGCCGCATTGGATGGGGACTTTGAAACTTCATGCGACATTGATGGCACCCGTAATCAGCCCGGTAACTTCCTCGGGCGAAGAATTCTTAATCAGCTTATCGGCGACTTTGGTGCCGCGCCGCATAACGGCAACACGATCACAAACTGAAAACACGTCCGGCATACGGTGGCTGATCAGCACCACCGCGTGACCCGAATCCCGCAAACGCCGAATAAGATCAAGAACTTCGGCGACTTGCCGAACGCTGATAGCGGCCGTTGGTTCATCCATCAGAACCACCTTTGGATCGGAAAGCCGCGTGCGCGCAATGGCCACCGCCTGCCGCTGACCACCCGACATTTGCCGAACCAAATCGCGCGGCCTTGTCTCAGATTTCAACTCGGCAAAAAGTGCGCCTGCACGCTTTACCATTTCGGCATTATCTAACCAACGAAACGGCCAAACACCTCGTTTGATTTCTCGGCCAAGAAACACATTCGCGGATGCTGTCAAATTGTTGCACAAGGCGAGGTCTTGATAAACGACCTCGATGCCCTTTTGGCGTGCCTCAACGGGCTTGCTGAACTCCACAGATTGGCCATCGACCAGAATTTCACCGCCAGAGGGCGGAAAGTTTCCGGCGATGATCTTCACCATCGTGGACTTTCCAGCGCCGTTGTCGCCCATGAGCCCCAAAACTTCGCCTGCCTCTAGCGACAAGTCAACGCCGGTCAGCGCGCGGATTGCGCCAAAATTTTTTGAAATCTGTCTTAATTCCAGAACTGGCACGCCTATCGTTCCTCCCGCTTGGATCCTAATCAGGCTTTCGCCACCGACACTGATCCTTCTTGTTAACGACAATACAGTTCATGACAGGAATGATTGCAAGCCTAAAATCACGGCAGCGTTGCAGACATGCCGTCTTGGATCGCCAATTGTTTTCAAATAGGATTAACCCCCAGAATTACAAAAATTGCGCTGTCTCTTAAATTAGATTTGAGTAGTGCTTAATTCCTTATGATTTCAGCGAGCTAAGGACAAGAAGCGATGAAAACGCCACTTTCGGGCAAACCTGCGGCATCGGACCTTGAAACCGTTGTTTCAATCCTTTCGGCCCGGTTTGGAAACCGCGCATCAACCCTACCGGGGATTAGGCAAACGCATGCTAATTCGCTAACATGGGTCGCAGCGCAACCGCCCGATATTGTGGTATTTCCGGATACAACGGAAGAGATCGTTGATATCGTTAAGCTATGCGCCTTGCATCAGGTGCCGATCATTCCGTTTGGAACGGGAACCTCTTTCGAGGGACATGTAAACGCCCCTTGGGGTGGCGTTTCGATCGACACCAGCCGAATGAACCAGCTTCTCACTGTACACGCGGAAGACCTTGATTGTGTGATCCAGCCGGGCATTACGCGGAAGGCGCTCAATGAGCAGTTAAGGGACACGGGACTGTTTTTTCCGATTGATCCGGGTGCCGACGCCTCATTGGGTGGGATGGTCTCAACCCGCGCATCAGGTACTAATGCCGTTCGATACGGGACGATGAAAGACAATGTGATTGCGTTAAAGGTTGTGCTCCCGAATGGGGAGGTGATGACAACGGCGCGAAGGGCCAAAAAATCCTCCGCTGGCTATGATTTGACGCGGTTAATGGTGGGCGCCGAGGGAACCCTTGGCCTGATAACGGAAATCACTTTGCGCCTCGCCGGAATCCCTGAGGCCATTTCTGCTGGTATTTGCCCATTTCCGAGCGTTCAGGCGGCGTGCGATGCTGCTATTTTGACCATTCAATCGGGACTTCCTATTGCACGCGTCGAATTAGCCGACGAATTACAGGTGAAAGCCTTCAATCTTCATTCCCATCTCGGGCTTAAAGAAACACCTATGCTGTTTGTAGAATTCCATGGCACCGAGCGCGGGGTTGAGGAACAGGCGGAACGCTTCGGCGATATTGCGGCTGATTTGGGCGGTGGGCCCTTCGAATGGGCGACAAAGCCGGAGGAGCGCTCGAAGCTTTGGCAGGCTCGGCATGATGCTTATTGGTCGGCCTTGGCGCTTCGCCCCGGTTGCAAGGTTATCGCAACGGACGTGTGCGTTCCCATTTCACGATTGGCCGAATGTGTGGTGGCTACCCAAGAGGATATCAAGTCAACCGGTCTTGTGGCCCCGATTGTCGGCCATGTTGGGGATGGTAATTTTCATCTAACCCTGTTGTGCGACATGGAGGATGCCAGCGATATCGAAAAATGCAGGGCGTTTCTCCACCGTTTAGTCGAGCGGTCTCTGGCGATGGAAGGTACCTGCACGGGCGAACACGGCATTGGGCAAGAGAAGATGAAATATCTTCTTGATGAGCACCCCGCTGCAACGCTTGACGCGATGCGGGCGATCAAGCGGGCTTTCGATCCGCTTAACATCATGAATCCGGGTAAAATCATTACCCTTTGATGGGATCGGCGAACCCTTTTTTAAGACTTGGTTTCTAAACTCGTGCTCGATTGAGGTCGCAACATCGAGATGCGCGTGAACACGAACGACAAGGTCGCTTTTCTAGAAAACGAGGTTCATCGGCTAACGGAGCTCGTAAGGGCTTACGCCGAAGAAGCGGCCATGCGGGGTATGGATCGTCAACAAAGCTCGGAAAGAATGGCGCGGCGTGGTGTATCGTTGATCACCCCTGAAGAGGCCTTGTTCGCGCGCGATATGGCGTTTTCAGCCTTCGACGGCTTGGTCGAAAAAAGCGCTTAACACTTTCATCTCAAACGCTTTATCGCTCGCTTGGCAGCTTCCCATCCGGCATAACTTGCACCACCGACCGACATCAACGCACCAAAGCGGCCGCCGGCCGTTGCCTCACCTGCCAAATAAAGCCCTTCAATGCCGGTTTCCATAAGTGCCTGTCGGGCGGAAAACGCACCGGGATGCGCATAGGCATAGCCACCTTCTGCAAAGGGATCCGACCACCAGCCCGCAAGACTTCCACCGCGCAAGTTGGGCCTGCAATCGCGCCCGGTAATGGTGGAGAAGAGCCCTGAAACATGATCCACCGCTGCAGGCGAGCTTAATTGGCTGATTTCTCGGCCCGCATCGCCACCGGTCACGGCAATCACAATATCTCGATCAAACGGCCAGACCTCAAACGTCATCGAGCCCCCCGGCGCATCCAGCAGGATCTTGTCCTCGCCGGGTTTTAAGCCAAAGCGCTCACCATCGAAAGCCAGCGCAACCTTGGTGAGGGCACCCATATCGAGTCCATCAAGCGCCTTTAGAATATGCGTTGGCAAACCGGGCTCGAACACAATGTGGCCCGCTTTGAGCACACCGATAGAAACCGTAACGATGATGGCTCTTGCACGGACGGTTCCCTGCCCTGTTTCTAATTCAAAGCCGTTTGAAACGGCCAGAATGCGTTTGACGGGTGCGCCGAGGTAGATGGGTAACCCTTCAGCCGCAGTCGTTACAAGGGTTCCATAGCCACTCGGGATAACTCGATCAGGACCTGCCCATTGCACTTGGTAATCTTGCAGCGACAGGCGGGATGGCTCTTCGCCCAGAGCAAGACGCGAAAAATGGCGGGCCGCCTCGCGGGCGGATGGGCTCAGATGATGCGCTGCCTCGGCGATAGACGTATCGGTGAGGCTTTCACCAAGGGTTTCAAGATGGTCCCAAAATTCGCCGTAGCCGTAACGGCGCTCGGCGGATTGGTCTTCCGGAAGGGGTGCACCGCCCTGCCAAGCTTCATGGTGGGTCCATCCGCGCCAAAGCCGCGTTTCAATGCCAAGACGTTTCGCCTCCCGCACCCAAGGATTGCGATCTGCAAAATGGATATAGGCTGCCCCGGCATCATAAGGGATACCCAGCGAGGTATCGGTAAAAGCACGCCCGCCTATGCGTTGGCGTGCTTCAAGAACAACGCAGGTTTTACCCAGCGCAAGGACCGTACGCGCGGCAGCAATTCCGGCGGCTCCCGCACCGATAATGGCGATGTCATAGGTCATGGGGTGGATTTATGCCTAATTTTGATGAAGTCTAGAGGCAAACAAGTTTTTAATCGATATGCACCTGCATTGATAGCCGATCTAGCGTACGCTTTAGGAAACGACCAATGTCCAACCATCTTTTTGACCTTATCCGCTCGCGTATCTCCGATCCCACAACGCTTTTCATGGAATTGCAGGATGGCAGGCGCATGAGCTACGGCGAATTGGTTGCGGAAACAGCCCGTTATGCCAACGCGCTTGCCACGATTGGAATTCGGCCCGGTGACCGCGTTGCGGTGCAAATGGAAAAATCACCCGCGGTGATTTTCATCTATCTGGCGTGTGTTCGCTCGGGTGCGGTATTTTTGCCGCTTAACCCAGGGTATACCTTAAATGAGCTCGATTATTTTATATCGGACTCGGGCGCGTCTTTGGTCGTTTGCGATCCGGAAGCGCAGCTTGGGCTAACCCGCATCGCTGAACGGCATGGCGCTAAGCTTGAAACCCATGGGTCGGATGCTTCTGGATCGCTTTATGAAAAGGCTTCCCCTGCTGCGTCTGATTTCGCCGATGTTCAGCGTGGGGCGGATGATTTAGCAGCGATTCTCTATACATCCGGCACTACAGGTCGCTCGAAAGGTGCGATGCTAAGCCATGACAATCTGGCGTCAAATGCGGTGACCTTGGCGGAAGTCTGGCGGTTTACGCCATCTGACGTGCTGATCCACGCGTTACCCGTTTTTCATACGCATGGTTTGTTCGTTGCCACGAATGTCACGCTGATCGCAGGGTCATCACTGATTTTCCTGAATAAATTCGATGCAAAGACGGTGCTCGGACTTATGGACCGGGCAACCGTGCTGATGGGTGTGCCGACCTTCTACACGCGCCTTCTTGATGAGACGGGTCTTACAAGTGAGGCAACGGCTAGAATGCGGCTCTTTATTTCGGGCTCGGCACCACTCCTCGCAGAAACCCATCGCGAATGGAGCAAGAGAACGGGTCATGCCATTTTGGAACGCTATGGCATGACGGAAACCAACATGAACACATCGAACCCCTATGACGGCGACCGTGTTCCCGGAACGGTGGGATTTGCTTTACCCGGCGTGGAAGCGCGAATCGTTGATCCAGAAACGGGACATCCCGTGCCACAGGGCGACATCGGCATGATTGAGGTGAAAGGTCCCAATGTTTTTAAAGGCTATTGGAATATGCCCGAGAAAACGGCTTCCGAGTTTCGCGTCGATGGGTATTTCATCACGGGCGATCTCGGGCAGTTCAATGCACGCGGCTATCTCAGCATTGTTGGCCGAGGAAAAGACCTGATCATCTCAGGTGGATTGAATATTTATCCGAAAGAAGTCGAGGAAGAAATCGACGCGCTTTCAGGCGTCATGGAGAGCGCAGTAATAGGCCTGCCGCACCCGGATTTTGGCGAAGGCGTCGTGGCGGTGATCGTGCGAGAAAAGGGCTCGACGATCGACGAGAACGCAGTGATGGCAGGTCTTAATGGCCGCTTAGCTCGCTTCAAATTGCCAAAACGCGTGATTTTTGTCGATGAGCTGCGGCGCAATACGATGGGTAAAGTGCAGAAAAATCTGCTGCGCGAGCACTACAAGGATATGAACTTCAACGCGAAGGGGATGGATTGAACCATCCGTGCCCCATCATCCTATTTCTCGCGGAACACTTTGGCGAATTGATCGGTGGCCGGTTTGAGGAGATAGGACAAAACCGTGCGTTGTGTGGTTTCGATATAAACTTCTGCCAGCATGCCGGGGATAACGGGTGTGCCGGATAGTTTGGCGAACTCGTCGTCGCTTACCGAGATTTTGACAGAATAGCTGCTCTGTCCCGTCCGATCATCGCGCACCGCATCGGCGGAGACGGTCGAAATCACCCCGCTCAATTCCGGCGTTACACGGCGATTATAAGCGGTAAGACGCAACATAGCTTTGCCACCCACCTTAACCTGATCGATATCACTGGGCGCAACGGCTGCTTCGATCGTCAACGGGTCATTTCTGGGGACAATCTGCATCAAAGTTTCACCCGATTGGATAACCCCGCCAATGGTATGGACGGCCAATTGGCTAACAAAACCAGAAACAGGCGCGCGGACATCAACCCTCTGGACCACTTCGTTGGCCATGGCTTTACGGCTTTCGATCTCTGCTAATTTGGGCTCAAGTTCCTGCAAATCACGGTTGACTTCAGATAGGCGTTCTTGATCAAGACTGGTGATTTGGACGTTCACCTCATCGATTTTGCCTTTGAGTTGCGCGATCTGTGCGCCGAGCACATTCAGGTCACCCTGTGCGCGGGCCAATTCCCGGCGCAGCGGCATCACCCGGGAAACGGAGGCTAGATTGGCGGTAAATAGTTCCTCAACTCCCTTGAGTTCCAAGCCTAGCAGTTCGATTTCCTTTTGTTTGGCTACGATCTGGGCGTTGGCACCCCCAATCTCGTTTTCAAATTGATTCTTTCTTTCCACCAAGACTTTCTTCTGGCTGATAAGTGCAACTTGACGTGCCTCGAACAAACGCGTTTCACCGACGATGATCTCGCTCAGCGGGGTTCCAACCGCATTCGAATCGAGTTTAACAGAGGCGAAATCAAAGCTTTTCCCTTCTCGCTCGGACAGGAGTCGAGCTCTCCGGGCCTTCATGGCATTTAACTGGTCGGTATAGATTGCAAGTTCAGAATGAGCAGCTTTGGCATCGAGGCGGATGAGGACATCACCAACTTCCACGCTATCGCCGTCCTTAACAAGGATTTCGCCAATGACGCCGCCGGTCGGATGCTGGATTTTTTTAGAGGACGTTTCGACGCGCACGATACCCGAGGCGATGACGGCACCTGCGATTTGCGACACAGCAGCCCATGTGAAAAAACCTCCGAATAGAAAAATGATTAGAAACAATTCCGTTGCCATAAAACGGCGGGCGGATCGCCGGTTCTCGACCAATCGATCAACCGAGGCCGTGGTTATGGCTGGCTTTAATTCCCGTCTTGAGGGTTGTCCGTTCAAATCTTGAATAGACTGGTTCATGTGGCAGACCCCGCGATCTTCAAGCCCGGCGGGGACTGAGTAGCCTGTGGGTTCGCTCCTTTTAACGCTTGGAGAATTTCGTCTTTGGCACCAAAGGCCTGAAGCCTTCCCCCGTCAATGACAGCAAGGAAATCAACATGGGCAATAGCGCTAGACCGATGTGCCACCAATACAACGATGCCACCTCGGCGCTTAATCGCCAGAATGGCAGCTCCCAGCGCCGCCTCGCCTTGGGCATCGAGGTTAGAATTTGGTTCGTCGAGCACGACGATAAAGGGGTCGCCATAAAGCGCGCGTGCGAGGCCGATTCGCTGACGCTGACCTGCTGACAAAACGGCACCATTTTCGCCAATGCGTGTATCATATCCCCGTTCCATGGCGACAATCATCGGGTGAACATTGGCAATAATCGCCGCATCAAGGACGGATTTTGAGGTTGCATGAGGGTCAAACCTCGCAATATTTTCGGCGATCGTGCCTTCGAACAGCTCAACATCCTGAGGCAAATACCCCGTAAAATTTCCTCGGTCTTCGTCGTCCCACTGGTCGAGCCGTGCGCCGTCGAGCCTTACATCACCGGCAAACGGCGTCCAGACGCCCACGAGCGCGCGAGCAAGCGTCGATTTACCGGCAGCGCTGGGGCCGATGATCCCGACGGCTTGTCCCGCCTGCATCTCGAACGAAATATTTTTTATAATAGCGGTTTGAGCGCCAGGTGCACTTACATGCAGACCAGTTACGGTCAAATGTCGCTTTGGTGGGTGCAGTTTCATGGCTGTAGACGAAGCAGGAACGCGGCTAAAGATTGCCTCCAATCGCTCAAGACCTCTACGGGCAGCCACAAAGCCCTTCCAATGCGCGATGACCCCTTCAAGAGGCGCAAGGGCACGGGTGGAGGTGATGGATGCTGCGATGATCGCTCCGCCCGACATTTCGCCTCTGAGCACAAGCCAAGCGCCAATTCCGAGAATGCCGGACTGGATGACAAGCCTGAATACCCGCGTCACGGCCGCAAGACCCCCGGAAACGTCCGACATCCGCTGCTGTCGAAAAAGATAGGCCGCGTTGGCGTCCGAAAATGAAGACCCCAGTCGCTTCCCCAATCCCATCGCCTTGATAATTTCGGCATTGCGCGATCCCGCCTCGGCCAGAAGATGGCGGCGTGAATTGGCGGCCGCTGCCTCTGAATTCAAACGCATCGTCACGGCATCGGCACCGAGGGTCAAAGCAACAAGAATAGCCGCTCCAGCCATTGATACGTAGGCTAAGAAGGGATTGAGAAGGAAAATCAGAAGAAAATATACCGGCGTCCAAGGAATATCCAAAAAGGCGGCCGGTCCCGAGCCTGAAATAAAGCTCCGAACAGCATCGAGATCCCGCACGGCCTGCATTCCATCCGCACTGCTCGGCGATACGGTCATCGGCAATGCCGAAACGACCTGAAACAAACGCCCGCTCAGTCTCTCGTGAAAATCAGTCCCAGCCCGTGTGACGACCAAGCCACGAAAATAGTCGAGCAATCCCTGCACAAGGTAGAGAAACAAGCCACCTATGGAAATGGCGACCAGCGTCGGAACCGAATGCGACGCCAACACGCGATCATACACCTGAAGCATAAAAAGCGGACCGGTCAATGAGAGAACGTTGATAAAGCCCGACACCAACGCAACCGCACCGATGACGGGCCATACAAAGGCCATTGCGTTTTTAATCTCGCTAGGCGAACCGCGATCGGCACGACGTCTTTCTTGCATCAATAAGCTCCAAAAACGGTATTAGCCCCGCAAAAACATGATCTAAAAATAAAAAATGCATATTTTTATATAGAAGGGGCAACATTTGTGATTTTCTGAAATATATAAAATTTAGGTTCGTTGATATACGTAAATATCACAAATTTTAATACTAATTGCTAAGCTTTAGCTTTGTAATTAAATTATGTATTTCAATTATTTATCTATTTATCAAACTCAAGAAATAAATAAATTATGATTTTTATTGAATATTACTATTAGTATTGCTATATCCGTTGCAATACCTAGACAGGGAACCTTTTTCAAACATGCTTTCTGCACTGGGCCACTAGCGGCCTTTAGATCAGGCAATCCCTGAGTGGGGACGATCCGCCTGCGATAGACGACAGCTTACGCACCCCCTGTTCCACCCCCCATAGGCTGATCTGTTTTCCGTGCCACCGCACGGATCAATCACTGCTGTTTATTTTCCGCGAAAGGACCATGTTTATGACCATCGATCCTAAAAATCTGGCGGCAACCGCAACCCTGACTTTCGATGACGAATTCAACACCTTCAGTGTGTGGAACGGCACGAGCGGTACTTGGCAAACATCCTATCCTTGGGCACCGGCAAGTGGTGGAACAAACCCAGCCAACCATGAGCTGGAATGGTATATCAATCCGGCCTATGCGCCGACGAATTCGGTCAATCCGTTCAGTGACGTCAATGGCATATTAACGATTGAAGCCAAGCCGGCTTCGTCAACGATCAGTAGCATTACGGGTTTGCCCTACACGTCGGGCATCATCACAACCGATCATTCCTTCTCGCAGACCTATGGTTATTTCGAGATGCGCGCGCAGTTGCCCACCGGTCAGGGCATCTGGCCAGCCTTCTGGCTGTTGCCAACCGATCAGTCATGGCCGCCAGAAATTGATATCATGGAGGTGATTGGCTCGAGCCCGAACCAGCTGAACACGACGGTTCATTTTGGCAATAATCAGCAGACGGGCTTTGTGGTGAATGAGCCTGGAATGACCACAGGCTTTCACACCTATGGCGTCGATTGGGAACCTGATTATATCACTTGGTATTTTGACGGCAACGCGGTCTCGAAGACTGCAACGCCTGCCGGTATGGACAAGCCTATGTATATGCTTGCCAATCTAGCAGTAGGAGGAGATTGGCCAGGAAGCCCGGATAGCACGACGCCATTGCCCGCTGACATGCAAATCGACTATATTCGTGCCTATTCGTCGGTTCCCGGCGGCGTTGGAGTTACACCGCCCCCAGCCCCTACTCCAACACCAACACCTACTCCAACACCTGCCCCCGTCACGAACCAGCATTTATTCGACTTGCCCACCACGTCAGCAACAACCCACCTGATCACCGGGACTTCGGGCAACAACACGCTCACCGCAACCAGCACGCATACCTATTTCGACAGTTGGGGTGGCAATGACACGATGACTGGTCTTGGGAACGACGTGTTCGAAGTCTACACGAGCAAAAACGTCATCAAAGAAAGTGCAAGTTCTGGGATCAACACGGTCAATAGCGGATCGTCGAGCTTTGTGCTGCCCGCCAATGTGCAGGACATCACGCTGATCGGTAACGGCGGCAACCACAGCAACGGTTCGCAATCGGCTTCAGGAAATAGTCTCGACAATCTGATGATTTCGAACTCAACGACGTATGGCAACACGCTGATTGGCAACGGTGGGAATGATGAACTCGTAGCAGGCAAGGGTGCTGACATCTTGACAGGCGGGACGGGGAGCGACGAGTTCGTTTTCAAATCCTTGCCCACCAAAGCAGGCCATGTGACGGATTTTACCGTTGGCACCGATGTGATGGATCTTCGCGGTATCTATAAGACCGCGGGATATACAGGCACCGATCCGATTGCCGACCACCACTTGATCCTGACCGCTAACTCAACCGGCGGTACGGCGGTTTACTACGACGCATCGGGCAATCTGAGCGGGACTAAAGTATTGATTACAACGCTCGACCATGTTGCTCCAACGGCGCTCCATTTACAGGGCGATATCTGGTTCGCGTGATATCGGCCTTAGACGTTATCAGCCTAGGACGTGGGGATCGACTTTCTCATGCCCTAGGCTCTTCCTTGCTAGGTGTGATGTTTTGCCGCTTAAAAACTTCGATTTTGCGCGGCCTCTCTGTCAACGGCACTTGACAAGTTCCACCGCTGACGGGGCATGATGTGTCCCATCATGCATGATGTAACCTCTCAAATCGACCAGACGGTTGGGCTAGACCTGACACCCACTTTTGCGCCCGCGCCTCATCGAGCCCTTTGCACCGATTGCGGGATATCGCGTTCAAGCAACCCTGCGCGCTGCGGCAAAGCCTGCCAGTTTATTGAACCCGATTATGCGGGGCTTGAGGCTGACACCCATGGCCGCGCGCGCGATGCCAATCGGCCCGATGAACTGTTCTTTGGCCCCTTTCGGCGGATGGTTCGCGCCTCACTCGCAAAGCCGCTTGAAGGCGCGCAATGGACCGGCATTACGACCCGTTTAGCCGAGAGATTGCTGGAAACAGGTGCAGTTGACGCCGTTTTGACGATGGCGCCTGACCCGAATGACAAATGGCGGCCGGTTCCTGTGTTGGTCACCAAGGCGGAGGATATGGCCCAATGCCGGGGTATGCGGATGGGCTACGCGCCGCTGCTAGCTTTACTCGAGCCCGCGATCCAAAAGGGGTATAAGCGGCTGGCTGTCACCGGCATTCCTTGTCAGGTATATGCGCTGCGTGCTTTAGAAAAAGAGCTTGGTTTCGAGCGGCTTTATGTGATCGGGACGCCGTGCTCGGATAATACAACGACCGAGAATTTCCACGATTTTCTGGGGCTTTTATCGGATGATCCCGATACCATCACCTATTTGGAATTCCGGGCCGATTACCATGTGGAATTGCGCTTTAAGGATGGGCGTAAAAAGGCCATTCCGTTTTTGCAATTGCCCCTCTCCACCTTACCTCCGGATTTCTTCCCGCTGACTTGCCGTACCTGTGTCGATTACACCAATGTGCTGAGCGATATCACCGTTGGCTATATGGGCGGGCAAGGTGAACAATGGCTCTTGGTTCGCAATGAACGCGGCGAGGAATTGGTGAGCCTTTTAGGCTCCGAAGTTCGCCTGTCAGAACCCGGAAGTGCTGGCAAGCGAAAGGGCGCTGTGACAGGATTTATGGCCAATGTCGAGCGCGCCGCAGGTGGGTTGCCCTTGCGCAAAATGCCGAATTGGCTTCGACCGATTGTGGGCTGGCTCATGCCTAAGGTTGGACCACGCGGCCTTGAGTTTGCGCGGGCCCGCGTCGAGATGAAGGCGGTCGAGACCATTCTCCATTTGCGGCGTCAAATGCCACGCAAGATGAAAAACATGGTGCCCGCGCATGTGTGGGCACTCGTTGAGCCCTATGGGTTAAAGCCCGATGAGGCGGAATTGCCCGCTCGTGATCAATCGGGTTCCAACTGATGCGA
>CANCAR010000068.1 GCA_947374125.1 Hyphomicrobiales bacterium
CAATGAAGCGCATGGCCGCGTCACCTTCTCGGACGTAGCAGGCGTTGACGAAGCCAAGGAAGATTTGGAAGAGATCGTCGAGTTTCTGCGCGATCCTCAGAAATTTCAACGCTTAGGCGGTCGTATTCCACGCGGCGTCTTGCTCGTTGGCCCTCCCGGCACTGGTAAAACCTTGCTGGCACGCGCCATTGCTGGCGAAGCCAACGTTCCGTTCTTCACGATTTCAGGTTCGGACTTCGTCGAAATGTTTGTCGGCGTTGGTGCAAGCCGTGTGCGCGACATGTTCGAACAAGCCAAAAAGAATGCGCCTTGCATCATCTTTATTGACGAAATCGACGCGGTCGGTCGCCATCGTGGCGCAGGCCTCGGCGGTGGCAATGATGAGCGTGAACAGACGCTTAACCAATTGCTCGTTGAAATGGACGGCTTTGAGGCCAATGAAGGCATTATCCTGATTGCGGCCACGAACCGCCCGGACGTGCTGGATCCTGCGCTCTTGCGTCCGGGTCGTTTCGATCGCCAGATCGTGGTGCCTAATCCCGATGTTGTTGGCCGCGAGAAGATTTTGCGTGTGCATGTGCGCAAGGTTCCTCTGGCACCTGATGTCGATCTCAAGACAGTTGCCCGTGGCACGCCGGGTTTCTCGGGCGCTGATCTGATGAACCTCGTCAACGAGGCGGCTTTGCTGGCGGCACGTCGTGGCAAGCGCATCGTGACCATGAGCGAATTCGAAGACGCTAAGGACAAGGTGATGATGGGTGCGGAGCGCCGCACGCTTGTCATGACCGAGGACGAAAAGCGCCTTACCGCTTATCACGAGGCAGGGCATGCCATCTGCGCCTTCAATGTGACGGCCACCGATCCGGTGCATAAAGCGACGATCATCCCGCGCGGCCGTGCCCTTGGCATGGTGATGCAATTGCCAGAGCGCGACAAGCTCTCGATGAGCCTTGAGCAAATGACATCGCGTCTTGCCATTATGATGGGCGGTCGCGTGGCCGAAGAGCTGATCTTTGGCCATGAAAAGGGAACATCGGGTGCCGCATCTGACATCGAACAGGCCACGCGTTTAGCTCGGATGATGGTAACCAAATGGGGCTTCTCGCCAGAACTTGGCAATGTGTCCTATGGCGAAAATCAGGATGAAGTGTTCCTAGGCATGTCGGTCGCTCGTACGCAAAACGTGTCGGAGGCGACTTCTCAGAAGATTGATTCGGAAATTCGCCGCTTGGTCGAAACCGGCTATTCGGACGCAACGCGAATTCTGACCGATCGTAAAGACGATTTGGAAGCATTGGCGCAGGGTCTGCTTGAATATGAGACGCTATCGGGCGACGAAATCCGAGACCTACTCAAAGGCAAGCCGCCGGTACGCGACAATCAGGATGGCCCAACGGGGCGACCTTCGGCAGCGGTGCCTTCTTCCGGTAAGGGAAGGCCTCAGCAGGAGCCGGATGCCGGTATGGAGCCGCAACCGCTCGCCTAACCGCCTTACCGCATCTGGACCCTTGGTCACGGATGCTGGTATTTAACACCATGCAACGCCCGGCTTAGCCGGGCGTTTTTTATATTCAGGGTTTGTTCAGACGGATCGTGTTGAATCAAACCGAAATATCAATTGACTAGGGCGTGGCTTGGCGAGTTGCCTGCTACGTCTGTAAAATATGATTTATGATTAGCGGGGAAAGACTTCATGGCGCGTAAATATTTCGGAACCGACGGCGTTCGCGGCAAGGCCAATAAGGTCATTACGCCCGATCTCGCGCTTCGCGTCGGCCAAGCGGCCGGCCTCGTTTTTCGCCGTGGCGAACATCGCAACCGCGTGGTGATTGGCAAGGATACGCGGCTGTCGGGCTATATGATTGAAACAGCGCTGGTGGCAGGCTTTACCTCGGTCGGTATGGACGTGCTGCTTTTAGGGCCAATGCCCACACCTGCGGTTGCCATGTTGACGCGCTCGATGCGCGCCGATCTCGGCGTCATGATTTCCGCCTCGCATAATGCCTATGAGGATAACGGTATTAAGCTGTTTGATCCCGATGGCTTTAAGCTTTCGGACGAAACCGAGCTTGAAATTGAAGCCTTGATCGACGGCAATCTGAATGAACGCCTCGCCGCGTCCGCTTCGCTCGGGCGCGCCAAGCGCATTGAGAGCGTGCACGCCCGCTACATCGAATTCGCCAAGCGCACACTGCCCCGCACGATGGATCTCGACGGCCTCCGCATCGTGATTGATTGCGCCAATGGCGCCGCCTACAAGGTTGCGCCGGAGGCTTTGTGGGAGCTGGGTGCCGAAGTGTTCCCCATTGGCGTTGAGCCCGACGGCTTCAACATCAACCGTGATGTCGGTTCCACCTCGCCGGATGCCGTGATCCGCAAAGTCCGCGAAATGCGCGCCGATATCGGCATCGCACTGGATGGAGACGCGGATCGTGTCATCATCGTCGATGAAAAGGGCCAGATTGTTGATGGCGACCAACTGATGGCCGTGATTGCCAAAAGCTGGAAAGACGATGGCCGCCTCTCCAAGCAGGGTATTGTGGCCACCATCATGTCCAATCTCGGCCTCGAGCGCTATCTCACCGGCATCGGCCTGACCTTGGCCCGGACTGCGGTGGGCGACCGCTATGTGCTCGAACATATGCGCGAGCACGGCTATAATATTGGCGGCGAGCAATCGGGTCACATGATCTTGTCCGATTATTCGACAACGGGCGACGGGTTGGTTGCAGCCCTGCAGGTGCTCGCAATGGTCAAGAAGCTCGAGCGTCCCGTGAGCGAGGTCTGCCATTTGTTCGACCCGCTGCCACAAATCCTCAAAAACGTCCGTTATAAGAGCGGTCAACCCCTAAAAGACAAACGCGTCGTCGAGGCGATTGCCTCCTCAACCGCCGTTTTAGGCCAACACGGACGCCTCGTCATCCGCCCCTCCGGCACCGAACCCGTCATCCGCGTGATGGCGGAAGGCGATGACCGCACGCTGGTTGAGCAAGCGGTTGACGATGTGGTCAGCGCATTGGGGCAGGTGGCGGCTTAGGGCTGTCACGCTTGTTCGTGTAATCGATGATGGTGGAGCCTGTCGGATGTGACAGGTCTCAAGCCGTTTTGATCCGTTAAAATCACCACTCAAAATTTTCGCTTCAATGTAAAGTGTATCGTTACACTTTACATTTTATGGGTTGGGTGGTAGGGAATATGAAGTTTGGATCGGTTAGGCATAAGGGTTTGAAACGCTATATTGAGCGGGGCGATGTATCGGGATTGCCGCCGGTTTATGCGTCCAAACTTGCTGCGATGATAACCCTTTTGGGTGCCATGAGACAGATTGAAGAGGTGATGGCCGTTGAAAAATGGCACATTCACCCGCTCACAGGGGATCGGAAAGGCGACTGGAGCTTCGCCGTTTCCCGAAACTGGCGATTGACCTTTCGTCTCGGCGAGGCGGACGGCGTTATTTACGATCTTGATTTTGAGGATTACCACTGAGGTACGGTATGATGGATAATGATGATATCGTCGAGATGAAAAGCCCATCCCATCCGGGCGCCGTGGTTCGAGAACTCTTGCTTGAACCTTATAACCTCAAGGTTACCGAAGCAGCCTTAGCGCTCGGCGTCACACGCCCTGCTTTGTCCGCCTTTTTAAACGAACGCTCGTCACTTTCACCCGATATGGCCATTCGCATCGAGAAGGCGTTTGGCTTAAAGCTCGAAACGCTGATGCGGATGCAAAATGCCTTTGACATCGCCGAGGCCCGCCGCCGCGCGGGCACGATCAAGGTCGAGCGCTATCGGGGTAAGGTGGCGCGTTCGTGACGAATAGGCAGGAAAAATAATCCCCATCCGAATCTTTCCATCCCCAATCCGACACTTTTCCATTGACGACCCACGCCCCCTCGCGTATCTCCATCGACGGGACACCTTTCCCCAACGAAAGGCGCCCATCTGTGAGGATGGAGATAACGATGACACAGACACGACCCGGCTTGCGTCCGGTTAATGCGCAATTCTCTTCTGGCCCCTGCGCTAAGCGACCCGGCTGGACACCTGAGGCTCTCAAAAATGCCCCGCTTGGCCGTTCGCATCGCGCGAAGGCGGGTAAAGCCCGCTTAAAGCGCGCGATCGATCTGACCCGCGAGATTCTGCAAGTCCCCGCCGGGTACCGCATTGGCATTGTGCCCGCCTCCGATACCGGCGCCTATGAGATGGCGATGTGGACCATGCTCGGCCAGCGCCCGGTCGATTGCGTCGCATGGGAGAGCTTCGGCGAAGGCTGGGTGAATGACGCGGTTAAGCAATTAAAGCTTAAAGACGCCCGCGTCATGCTCGCGCCTTATGGTGATTTGCCCGATCTCGCCGCCGTTAGCCCCGACCACGATGTTCTGTTTACTTGGAACGGCACCACCTCCGGCGTGCGGGTGCCCAATGCCGACTGGATCAAGGCGGACCGCACAGGCCTCACCTTTTGCGATGCGACGTCCGCGGCCTTTGCGCAGGATCTCGATTGGCCGAAGCTCGATATTGTCACCTATTCCTGGCAAAAAGTGCTCGGTGGTGAGGCGGCGCATGGCATGCTGATCCTCTCGCCCCGCGCGGTCGAGCGGCTCGAGAGCTATACGCCCGTTTGGCCCTTGCCGAAGGTTTTCCGCCTCACCTCCGGCGGCAAGCTGATCGAAGGCATTTTTGCGGGCGAAACCATCAACACGCCCTCCATGCTCTGCGTTGAGGATTATATCGACGCGCTTGAATGGGCGCAGTCGGTTGGAAGCCTCAAGGGCTTAGTGGCGCGCTGCGATGCCAATGCCAAAGCGGTAGCTGATTTTGTGGCTGAGAAACCCTTTCTCGGCTTTCTTGCCAAGGATCCGGCCACGCGCTCGAACACCAGTGTCTGCCTCACCTTTGTTGACCCGGCGATTACCGCGCTCTCTTCGGACGCGCAGGCGGGCTTTGCCAAGGATGTTGCGGCCCTTTTAGAGAAAGAAGGCGTTGGCCTCGATCTAGGCTCCTATCGCGATGCTCCTCCGGGCTTGCGCATCTGGTGCGGGGCGACGGTTGAAACATCCGATGTTGCGGCGCTGATGCCGTGGATCGAGTGGGCCTATGCCGCCGTTAAAGCCGGTCTCACCAAAGCCGCCTGATCCTTTCCTTTTTCGTCACTCCTTTATGTTGAGCGCGCCTCGCGCATCCAAAGAAAGCTTTTCCCAATGGCCCCTCGTGTCCTCATTTCCGATGCCCTCTCCCCCGCAGCCATCGCCATCTTCAAAGAGCGTGGCGTTGAGGTCGATTTTCAACCCGATCTTGGTAAAGACAAAGACAAGCTCGCCTCGATCATCGGCGAATATGACGGCCTAGCGATCCGCTCCGCCACCAAAGTCACTGAGAAGATATTGGCCAATGCCACGCGGTTAAAGGTGATTGGCCGCGCGGGTATCGGCGTTGATAACGTTGATATTCCAGCGGCCACCGCCAAGGGCGTGATTGTGATGAATACGCCGTTCGGCAATTCCATCACCACGGCCGAACACGCTATTGCGTTGATGTTTGCGCTCGCCCGCCAAATTCCGGCGGCGGATGCTTCAACGCAGGCCGGAAAATGGGAAAAGAACCGCTTCATGGGTGTGGAGATTACCGGCAAAACGCTCGGCATTGTCGGCTGCGGCAATATTGGCGCGATTGTCGCCAACCGCGCCATCGGACTGCAGATGCGCGTGATCGCCTATGATCCGTTCTTATCTGCTGAGCGCGCAGTTGATTTGGGCGTTGAGAAGGTTGAACTTGAGGAATTATTGGCGCGCGCCGAAATCATCACGCTCCACACGCCGTTAACCGCGCAGACCAAGAACATCCTCTCGGCAGACAATCTCGCCCGCACCAAAAAGGGCGTCCGCATCATCAATTGCGCCCGCGGCGGATTGGTGGATGAGCATGCGTTGCGTGCGCTGCTCGACACCGGCCATGTGGCCGGCGCGGCCTTTGACGTGTTTATCGAAGAGCCAGCAACTTCCAATATTCTCTTCGGCCACCCGAACGTAATTTGCACGCCGCATTTGGGTGCTGCGACAACCGAAGCACAAGAAAATGTGGCGCTTCAGGTTGCCGAACAAATGTCAGATTATCTCGTGCGCGGGGCGATCTCGAACGCGATCAATTTCCCCTCGATCACGGCGGAAGAAGCCCCCAAGCTAAAACCCTTCATCGCGCTCGCCGAGAAACTCGGCTCCTTTGCGGGGCAGCTTACCGATAGCGGCCTGAAAGAAGTCCGCATTACCTATCAAGGCGAAGTGGCGGGCCTCAAGATTAAGGCGTTGACCTCCTCCGCCATCGCAGGTTTACTCCGCCCCGCTTTGCAGGACGTGAACGTCGTTTCAGCCCCCGTGGTGGCGAAAGAGCGCGGCATTGTGATTGAGGAAACGGTTCGCGAAGGCGAGGGCGATTACGAATCGCTGATCACGCTTGAAGTGATCACTGAAACGCTAACGCGTTCGGTATCGGGCACCGTGTTCAACGATGGCAAGCCGCGCATTATTGATATTAAGGGCATCAAGGTTGATGCCGAATTCGGGCCTTCAATGATTTATGTGACGAATGAGGACAAGCCCGGCTTCATCGGCCGATTTGCATCGCTCTTGGGTAACGCGGGCGTCAACATCGCCACCTTCGCCCTGGGCCGGGACGGGGAGGGCGGCTCAGCCATAGCGCTCGTCGAAATCGACGGCGCCGCACCGCCGCATATCTTGCAGGGTATCCAGCGTTTACCGGGGGTTAAGCAGGCGAGCGCGTTGGTGTTTTGAGTATGTGCAACGAAAACGCCATGCTTTTTAGGCGTAGAAGCATGGCGTTTTGACGGGGTGGTGCATGTGCGTAGACCAAAGACGATCTGGTAATTTTTGCATGACCTAAAATCTTGACCGACTGAACGCCGGGTGAAACAGATCGGTCACCACCAAGATGAATTTGATCAGAACGGCCCGCGAGGGGCGCGTTAAGTTTTATCTTGTGGGCCATTCGAAAACGCACAGTTTCGCAAAATGATCTTTGCTATTATCGCTCGGAGATATTTGTCCTATTGGCTTCGTTCTGGAATTTGATGAGAGGGTGCAGGAGGTTACCGTTCATCAGCCCTATATTTTGCTAAAATAACGACCTTTGCGCTCCTAACACTCGCCTAATGACGCATTCAACTCAAAAAATAATTTATGAAAATATTGTTTAATTTATTGCCTCAAATGCGTTCGGCAGGAATGGCATCAAACCGTAAGCTTTTGTTTATGGCCATGGTTTTAACCATGGTCAAAGGCCTCGGCATAAATGCTCTCGATGAGACGTGCCTCCTCAACCTCCAGCCTTGCAAATTCATTCTGTCTGGCGCGCTGCGTCGACTTTTTTCTCACATCGGCCGCTCGAATCTTTCACGGGAAGGTCTTCTACCACTGCAAACAGGTCGTCAATCAACGCCCATTGAAGGCCCAAACCGGGTCGGTCACGGACTGTCACTAAAAAAGCTTCAATGACCGTCTGGGGCTAAACATTACCTCTACCTACCAACCAATCAACACCGTCGACTTGTTAATTTCAGCTTCCAACAACCGGAGTCGACCGATAATTTGAACAAAAGCTGGGGGCGCACCAATAAACATACCCGCGTCGATCATGCGTTGAAAGTCTTGCGCCAAGGACACCAGTACGACATCGTCGGGCAGCAAGCGAAATTGACCAACCAAGCAGGCGTCATAGTTGGCGTAGCTGGTGTGGTAAAAAACCTTCTTGTGCTTGACGACGTCGACCAACAAGTCCCGGTTTTCCAATGCGGCTTGCCCGATATCCATATCGACAAGCATAGACAAGTCGTACCAATGACGTGACAGGCGGTCAGCGTTGGGGCGAAACACCCCTCGTTGGGATTCGACATGCATCAGCGTTGCCTTTTCCCAGAAGGTACGCGCTGGCGACAGTACGCTGACGCGAGAATGAGGAAACACCAGCTCAGGGACGAACTCAGCAATGTCCGGGCTGACCTCGTGCTCTTCATTAGGCTCAGTGATGTTGCGCCCACCAAACTCGATTAGCACGCTGTTGGCCATATAGTCGCCAGGGACCTCCAGCACCGTGAGGTAGTGCACGCGCAACAGTTCACCGTCGGCACTGACCTCGATTCGGTAGCCATCGTTACCAAACTCGGCAACCAGTATTTTTTCAAAGTATGGTGCCACCAGGCTGTGCGCGTGATCTCGCACAAAAGATTTCAGCCCTTCGCTGAATTTTTTCAACTGGGTCTTGGATGCGCCCTGAGTGAAAGGATCAAAGGATGTGTCGACACCACGGTAATCGAGAGTGACGTCCACGTCCTCGGAGAATCGGTTGATAGCGCAAAATACTTTTTACAGGGAAGTGCCGCCCTTGAAGGCCATGGGCAAGCGTCCTAGCATGGTAAACAAGGTCTGCAATACCCAGCAAACCCAGACATCCTTTTCCAAGACGGCAGGCGATCTCGCTAGTTGCGGCGAAAGCGCACGGTAAATTTGAGATTGCTCTTTGGCTTGGAGCTGCAGGAACGACTCAGGCATGCGCACTCACTGTCGACGCTGATCGCACGTGCTTAAACAGCGCGTCACTCATCCAAGATGGCATGGCGCTGGTCACGGATTTCAGGGCTTCAAATTCGGTGACGGATAGTTTCTGTTGAATTTTCCAAATCAACGATGGTGTCATCTCATTCTTGCCCATGTACCACAGCGCCGCCAAGGCGAGCCCAGCAGGCCGGCCAGCCAGCGCCAACTTGCGCTGGGAAACGTGTTGAAGCCGGATCTCCATCTTGCCGACACGAATACGCTTTGAAGGGCCAGAGGTCGAGAACACCGGTTGTGTTGGGACCTGTGTGGTCAGATCGAACTGACGAGCCGCCTCAGCACCATGCACTTGAACAATAGACCCAGTGGTTTTGGCTATCGCTTCGGCCACCTTGATCGGAGATGGCATCACCTTGCCGACAAAACGATTCATTTCTGGGCGTACAAATAGTCCTCGCGTCACGCGCGTGATGGCGCCTGCCTTGACCATCCGGGACAAGGCTTGATCCACAGCCGCACGTGTTCCGCACTCCAAGAACGCCGTCGGGGTGAATGGCTCCCCGATCGGCAACTCCTGGATGCGCTGGCGGATCTGTTCAGCATATGTGATGGCGGAATTCATGAGAGAAAAAATAGCAGAGTTTCTGACATATTACAAACACAAAACACCACGTTATCCCCTCAACCTACCAATGCCACAAAAAAACCGATTGATTCGTCCGCGCGGAACCCGTTGATTTATACAGGGGTGACGGGCTTGCCTTCCGGGCTTTGGCCTGCGCTGGGTGGGGCGGGTCGGAGAGAGAATGTGCAAACGGAGAGTAAAACCTGCTGGTTGCTGGCAGAAATGCCGCTCTCCGCACTCCGCAAGAACCCGCAGGAACCCGCGCAAACACGCGGTAGTAGGCAAAAAAGGCCAACCCCGAAGGGCTGGTTTTTCCTTTATTGGTGGCGGGGTGGCAACCCCAGACAAATCAACCTATCTCAACGCATTAGCAGCCGTTAAAAGTGCTGCGGAAACATGCGGAGTCTGTAGCATCCAACTTGGAATGGTAGCCCAAATCCAGTGCCAGCGCCTTTTATGAAGCAACGTTCTATGGGTAGCAGTTCGATTCCGCATTCCGCAGCGGCAAGCGCAGCAGACGGCCGTCATGGGTCCAACGCCGGTCGAAGCGTTCGACAATGAGGGTGCGGCGGTTGCCGAAATCGGCAATTTCAGCGTGGGCCGTTGGCACGCCCAGGGCGGCAAGTAGCTTAAGGCAAACATATTCATTCTCAACGCTGTTCGAGAGGTCGACCCCATTTGGCAACCGGCCGATCTGCGGCTTGAGGATATGGGTGGTGGCAGTGTTTCCAATTGGCTTGAACCACTTTCCACCCTTGCGCAGGAGGGCGGTCTTTTCCTGCGCACCCGCGATTGAGATGCGGAAATCCTTATCCTCGCCCACGCCGAGGGGGGCGGCGGCGAGGTTGTTCAGGATGGCGGCGATGTCGTCGTCGGTGACCGGTTTGCCATCGACGGAACCAGCCTTGCCGGGGTCGACGCCGTCGGGAAGAAATTGTAGCGCACCGACGCAGTCCTGGCCAAGGGCGGCAAGGAGGCTGAACGCGTCCGTGTGCCGCCAGCCCCGACGCGTTCAGCGACACGCCTGCGGATGACATCGCCATCGGGAAGCAGATTATCGAAGACATTGATAACAGGCACCCCGATATAGCGGTCCTCGCGCAAAGGCAGGGAGAGCGAGACCGGGAAGGTATGCTCCCAATCGCGCCATTCTGTTGCGTATTGGAAGTCGATGGCGCCGTTCGCTTTGCGGCGCAGCACGCCGACGCTGCGGCTGTTGAGGAATACATTCAGGGGCGCGTGGGTCCGACGCCGCGCCATCAAAAGAGACCCTCAATGTCAGCCGCGCTCACTTTGCTGCGGGGGCGGACGACGAGTTCGAGTTCGAGCGCGGATAGAGCCGCCATTAGCGTACGCAGCTGTATGGCGGGCTCTCCAGCCTCAAGGCGAGAGACCGTGCCCTGGCGCAGGCGGATATGATCACCCAGAGAGCCTTGCGTCAGGCCAGCCTGTTTGCGTTCGCGGCGCAGGATGGCACCAAGCTGTTTTTCGCTGCGGGCGATTTGATCCGTCATTGTAACGTCCACGCCGCAACATACGTGAGCACGTATAAAGCATCATTATACGGGTTTGCGTATAAACGCAAAATATACGCGATTGGGTATCGTAGATGATGTGTCGCGACACTGGCCAGTAAACGGATCCGTTTTAGGGAAACTACGCCAGTATGCGATGTTTACCGATAAAAGCCTAAACGCCCGTGGGACATTGCCGCAGAACCCGCCTCAGCGCCGCCCGGGCCTCGTTCTCATAGCGCACCGTCGACTGCAGCGTTTGGATCGACGACCGCGACACGACTGGGGACGGTAAGACGTCATCGGACCCTGACTGCGTCTGAAGCGCCGCATGCCGAATGGCCCGAATGCGCTCAAGCTGGAGGAGAGCCTCGGCCAATGCAGTAGCACCCTCGCTCACTCCGGCCGCTTTCATTAAGGCAGATATCTGATCCCGCCGCTTGGTGAGCTCGGGCAAGAACTCAATCGGCACCGCCAAGCCGTGCTGAACAGCATTGCGCGACGCCCGTGCCTTACCTGTAGCCGTCTTTGGCCCCGTCGACTTTTGAGCATTCCGGCGATTAATCGCAGCGACCGCGCGGCGAATCTCGTCTTTATTCGACAAGGATTGCATCCAATTTATCGACAAGGCGCTGATGCTGATCCTTGCGACGCGCGATATCAGAAATCAGGCGGTTGCGATGCTGAACCGCGTTGGAGATCAGTTGATCAAAATCCTGCATCGTTTTGATGTGCCGAACGAAAACCTGCGACACAATCTCGTCCATGGAAATATGAGCTTCTGAGAAAAGGCACGTCACCTCTGCAATGGCTTGAGCATCCTTGGTAAGATAGTGGTGGGTGAGATTAATCGCGTATTCATAAGAAGAAATATCGAGCCGTTCAGCTTCTTCGATCGAGGCATCATCGTAATCTACGAGTTTTTCCAGCTTGGATTTGACGCCATGCTCCAAGTTGCCATTAATGAACGAATCCCGCAATCGCCTCAGGCGGCGCTCCTCCCATAGGAGAGACAAAAGCTCGCGGGCGGCAATCTGCTCGACCAAAGTAGACGGATTAATCTCCCGAAGAACCGACGTCCGCAAGGCCTCGTAATCGGCCGCATGCTCGCCCGCCATAAGCGGCGCGTCATGTAGGAGATCGAAGACGGAGCTGAATTCAACAGGTAAAGGTGCGGCCTTTGAGCGGGCAGACGGTGACGCCATGGTAATAAATCCGGAGAGTGGAGAACATTGTCTTAAAATACAACTGTATAAGAATTTTTGCCCGAATATTTGTCGAAAAAGTACTGTTGTTCCCCACCTATTTTATTATTTGAGGCTGACATAGATAGCAGAAAAAGGCTATTTATGTCAGATGGTTAGGCAAAGACGAAAAAGCAGGCTTCTTCCCAGTATTCAAGCCAAATTACTTGAGCAGTTTGTAGCTGGTGTTTCGGCACGAACAGCTGCTGAGTTGACGGGTGTAAATAGGAATACAGCAATCCTGTTTTTCCACAAATTGCGTGAGATCAT